>NZ_JBJGXI010000053.1:0-36200 GCF_045635475.1 Radiobacillus sp. PE A8.2
AAATACGTAAAGTGTTGGTTGTACCGGAACATCTCCACTTGAAAGTACCTTTATAACATATAGTTTTCGAAATCTATCGACTGATCATTGATTCGTCTATATATTTTTTCGGCATCACGAGTAGAGGCAAGTTCAAGCTTTTCATTGTCAATGGTCTTGTAAATTAAAGACAAGTCATCGTTACTTGATTTTCTTGATTCTACTTGTTTGCGAAATTCATTTACATCATATATTAAAAGCCTGCTAGCTTCCTGTTTATCTATAACCTCTACAACAACACTATTATTGTCTCCATCACTTTTAACAACAAAACGATCTTCCATTTCGGTTATATTATAAGGCTGTTGCAGGTGGATAGCGATGTACGTATCACCGGTTTCACCGTAGATAGCGCGGTCTTTAGCAATCCAATCACCTTTAGGTAAGTACCCAATTATATAGGGATGATCAGATGCTTGAAGGTTTTGGTAGAGTGCACATACTACATTCTTGTGATACAGTACTTCGCATTGCGCACTTTGATGGCGTTCATCACCTTCCTGATTCCCTTCACCAGGATGAAAGAAATAGAGCTGGTTAATGGAGTCCTGATTACCAACAGGTAATGAAATATCCCAACGGTGTTGCTCATTTAAATATTCTTCGGTACGTTCCCATAGTCCACCTATAGCATAAGCCGATGTTATATATACGTAGTGGTGAAGTGAATCATAGTGATTGTTTTCCTCATCAAAAGCCAGTTTAATTTCCTTTTTGACCTCGACTGGCACGGTACGATTTACACCAATGTTAATAATAGATTCCGGAGCTTGATAGGAAAGAAAACCTGCACCCTCCAATCTAGTAATAGAAACTGGTGTTGGAAAATCTCCAAACTGAATGTAATCAAGTAATGTATTCTCATCACTTGGAATGTCATGTTCTAAACCGCGGGAGTGAGCGCCGACCCATGCGCCTTTCATATAAAAAGTTGTACGTTCTTTCCACATGAAATCTAATAGATTTGTTAGCGTTTGTTTGATAGATTCATCTTTCATATAATCTCTAGCGAAATCGAGCGATTGGATCCAATGCCACAGCCATGGCAGGCTGCCGTATTCTCGTAAACCATATTCCCTAACATGTTCTAGTACCGTGTTAATGTGATCATAACCTTTATTGATCATCTCTTGATTTTGAAAGTACTGACCATACATCAGTTGCATCACAAATATTTTCGTTTCATGATGGGAGAACTCGTCTGGTTTTCTTAACCGAAGTTCACTATTATAGATGGCTGTTAAAGAAGCTTTTATTAGATTTTTTAGATCTGGTGAAAGTGTATCTTTATAATCCTCGTAAAAATGTAACAACAAGCTGCTAAAAAACTCTATCGGAAGTGTGTTAGGTTTGGCTAGTTCAGGTTTTGGGTGGAGACTAAGTGGCCAATGCCCTACATGGTTACTTTGTTTATTCTGCTCTTGTAATTTGATACTGTGAAATAACATACGTTCTGCGAGTTTTTTTGCATCCTGTTTGTCCGAAGATATGCTAATGTTGTCATCTTGGGTGGCAGCATATAAGTGCATGCCATAATAAAAATTGTCTCGAATATCATCTAAAAACCAATAATTCTCTTTAATTATTGATAATTTAAGCGCTTTCTCCGCGGCTAAAGTTATTACTTGGGACTTGCGGTTCACAAAGTTCATTGCTAAAACTCCCTTCCAGATATTAAAGTGAATTATACATGAAGAAGTATGAATTCATATCAATCCTTATGAACTAGTTAAAAATGTATACAAATAAGTAAAATTCCGACTATGAATATTGATTAAGGTAACTCATTTAAAGGGCAATGGTAAAAAAAACAATCATAATAGTAAAAATATTTCCTATTCAATAGGATAGCTATTCACTAAACTTAGAGTAATGAAAGTATCGATGGTATTCAAAAGGGGGGATTATATGAACTTAGAGGGCGGATGGACTGGCGGATTTTATAGAATATGTGAATGGATATATCGATTAGCCTATTTGAACATATTATGGCTATTTTTCACTTTGCTTGGTTTCATAGTTATGGGTATAGGCCCTTCTACTCTAGCCATGTATTCCATAATGAGAAAATGGATCAATGGGGAAGATGATTTCCGGGTGTTTCCTACATTTTCATCTTTTTTTAAAACTGGCTTCAAGCAAGCAAATGTAATTGGATTAATTCTAACGATCGTTGGATTGTTTATAATTGTTGACGTTAGTTTACTAGGTTATTTTGATGGTGCTATCCAATATATAGTAGTTGGTAGTTTTACAACCGTTCTTATTCTATATATGTTAGTAATGCTCTACATTTTCCCGGTCGTTGTTCAGTATGAGAATACAACGTTACAGCATTTTAAATCGGCATTAATTATTGGTGTATCGTTTCCAATACGGACGTTAATTACAGCTATTTCAGTTATGTCAGTGCTTTTTATTTGTGTGATATTTCCAGCTGTGGCTCTTCTATATTTGGGAAGTGGATTCTGTTTTATCACGATGTTCTTTTCACATCATTTATTTAAAAAAATTAATGAACAACAAATTGCAGGTACTGTAGTTGCTGATTAAAGGATGTTTTGAAAACGGTACCATATAAAATCACGAATGACATTACAAAGATGAGGTGAAACAAATGAAAGATAATGTAGAATTACAACCAAATGCTAAACCTACAAAAGTAAAATTCAAAAAAACGAAAATTGAAAGAGATGAAAACCTAGCAGGTGCGTTATTCGTATCACCAATGTTACTAGGGGTATCTGTGATTGTTCTATTCCCAATAGTGGCCACATTTATTCTTGCATTTGCAGATTGGAAATTTATTGCGGGTTGGGATCAATTGAAATGGGTTGGATTCCAAAACTTTAGGGATTTATTAGGAGATGCTGTATTTATAAAATCGTTGGTCAACAACGCTATCTTTATTTTAACGGTACCACTTACAATGGCATTTTCAATTGTGTTGGCGATTGTTATTGATAAACATGTATACATGAAAGATTATTTTAAGGTCGCATTCTTTATGCCTTATATATCCAGTGTAGTAGCGATTGCTACGGTATGGCGTGTGCTATTTCACCCTTCAGCAGGGCCGATCAATCAGGTTTTAATGTCAATTGGTATTGAAAACCCGCCAACATGGATCTCTGATCCTGATTTTGCGTTAATTTCAGTTATGTTAATTCATATTTGGATATCGACTGGTTTTAATTTAATCGTATATATTGCTGGCTTACAGTCAATTCCAAAAGAACTGTATGAAGCAGCTGAAATGGATGGGGCGAATGTTTGGTATAAATTTAGAAATATAACGTTACCTCTAATTTCACCGACATCATTTTTCTTGTTAGTTACAGGTATTATTGCAACATTTAAAGTGTTTGATTTGATTGCTGTGTTAACTTCAGGTGGGCCATTACATTCAACCAGTATGTTAGTATGGCATTTATATGAAACCGCATTTATTAATTTAGAAATTGGTTATGCTTCTGCAATCGCAGTTATATTATTCCTGTTTGTGTTCCTTATTACGATCTTACAGTGGTTAGGGCAAAAGAAATGGGTTAACTATTAAAGGAGGACAGACACATGAACAAATTAAAGGACATTAGCATTGGAAAAATTATCGTAACAATTCTTGCTTTCTTTTGTAGTTTGGCATTTCTACTACCGTTTATATGGATGCTCTCCACATCATTCAAAATAGAAGCAGAAGTGTTCACCTATCCGATAAACTGGATTCCAGAAACGTGGAATGCAATAAGTAACTATAAGGAAGTTTGGTTCGGCGACTATCCGTTCTATCTATATTATTGGAACTCGATTAAAGTAGCGATATTAACTACGTTAGTATCATGCGTTGTTTCATCGCTAGCTGCATATGGGTTTTCAAAAGTTAGATTCCCTGCAGGTAGTTGGTTGTTTATTATCGTATTAGCAACATATATGGTGCCACCACAGGCTAGTTTAGTACCGCAATTTCTATTGTTTAGAAGCCTTGGTTTATTCGACACCCACTTAGGTTTAATTCTATTAGGAAGTTTTAGTGTTTTAGGTACATTCATGTTGCGTCAGTTTTTTATCGGAATCCATACTGATTTAATTGATGCAGCAAAAATTGATGGTGCAGGTCATTGGAAAATCTTCTGGAGAATTGCATTACCTATTGTTCGTCCGGCGGTAGCTACTTATGCCATCTTAAGATTTATTTGGACATGGAATGACTATCAAAATCCGTTGATTTTCTTGAGAACGGATAACTTATATACAATTCAGCTAGCAATGCAAAAATTTACAACTATCAATGGTGAGTTTTATTCTTTAATGATGGCAGCAGCAGTTTCTGCAATACTACCATTGTTGATCGTATTTATTATCGGGCAAAAACAAGTTATTGAGGGTATAGCACTTGGTGGAGTGAAGGGCTAATTACGCTTTGATGCAATGTCAAAATAATTGCAATATAGGTAAAATAATTTCCATTACAAGAAATTCAAATCTGATATACTACCAATGTAAGTGCTTACAATATGTGTGAGCGAATATTTCCAAAAATATAAGGGGGTAAAATGAATGATGAAGAAAAATTGGTTAGCACTACTTGCTGTAATTTTTATGGTTTGCATTCTAGCAGCCTGTAATTCAGGTGGTGACGGGGAAACGGCATCAGAAGGTAATGACACAAATAATCAATCGGAAGAGCCGAGTGATGAAGGTTCAACTGGTGATGAAAACGAAGGATCAGAAGAAGCTGAAGAAGTAACAATAAAGTTCCATACCCATGGTAATGAAGCGTCTTACAACTGGTCTGAAACGATTCCAGCTTTTGAAGAAGCTTATCCGAACATCAATGTAGAACTTGTAATTCTAAGTGAAAAAGGCGATACACAAGAAGCACTTCAAAAATTGGATTTAGCAGCAGCTTCTGGTGAGCAACTTGATGTCTTAATGTTCAGTGATCCAGCTTCCTATGCTGAACGTGTAAACCTAGGAATGGTTGCACCAATTGATGAATTTATCGAAGCAGAAGGTTATGAAGTGTCAGAGGAGTATAAGGTTAACACGATTTTGAATGATAAATACTATGCATTACCTGGTAAATTTAATCCATGGTACGTTTTAGTGAACAAAGACCATCTAGCAGAAGCAGGTCTTGAAGTGCCAACTGAATGGACTTGGGATGAATACATGGATTATGCAAAGCAGTTAACTACAGATGAGCATCACGGAACTTACTTCCATGGTCCACAAAATGGTGGATGGATGGAATATATGAGCCTAGCACTTGCTAGTAAGTCAGAGAACGCAGGCTTTGTGAAAGCAGATGGTACAGCGAACTTTGATGATCCTATGTTCCGCAAGACATTAGAAATGCGTGTGCAAATGGAAAAAGAAGATATGTCAGCAACACCATATGCGGATATCTTATCGCAAAAACTTCACTACCGTAATCAATTCTTTAACCAAGATGCAAGTCTAGTACCGATCGGTAGCTGGATGAACACAGAACTTGGTGGAACAGAACAGTTCCCATTAAATTTTGAAGTTGGAGTTGCTCCATATCCTTCTAACGCAGGAAGTGATGAGACAGGCTATACACCTGTAACTACTGACTACATGGCAGTTGCTGAGGCATCTGAACATAAAGAAGCAGCATACAAGTTTATCCGTTGGTATACGACAGAAGGACAAATTGTACAAGGTAAAAACATTCCATCTTGGAATAATGTAGATGAAGCAGACTTTGCTGGCATTGTTGACACAATTCTAGCTGGTACAGTTAGCCCAGAAAAAGTTGATAAAGAATCACTTATCAATGTGTTAACAAATGCTAAATCTTCTAAGCTAATTCCGCCAGTTGCTGGCCAAGCTGAAATCTATCAAGCTGTCAATGATGAATATGAAAAACTCATATACGGAGAGCAAGACATTGACACTACGATTGAGAATTTACAACAGCAAGCAACTGACATATTAGCAGATAACTAATAAGTAACTTCTTGATGTTTTGGTTAGCAAGGAATCGCTTTTGTTGCAGCAAAGGTGATTCCTACTAACCATTATCATAACAGAGTTAAAGTGCAAAATCATGAAGTTTGATAAATGGTATAATAATCATCAGTGGATATTTCTATCCAGCTGATGTAATTTTGTTTAATCGTACTTACCATTTTATCGCTAGGAGAATATTTATGAAATTTAACAAGCACTTTATTTCTTCCTCTTCATTCCGTTATAAAGTTATTCTTTCATCAATCATATGTATCGTATTGCCCGTAATTATCACCTTATCTATTTTTAATTATTTAACTAGGGATGCCATGGAAGAGCAAGCTATTACGAATGCAAATAAAGCGCTTGAATTAACAGAAGAATACGTTTTGAAACTGCTAGAAGATATGTTATATGTAACGAACTTTATCCAAGTAGATACGGAGCTAAATGCTATCTTAAAAAATAAAGCAGAGCAAGATACAACAGATTTCACTAATCAGACGTATGAACAATTTCTTCAAGATAGAAACGTGATGAGTACGATCGAGAATATAACATTAGTTGGTGAAAAATCACAGGTTACCATTTTGTTGAAAAACGGAAAATCTTATACGAACTATCCAGTAACGGATTATAATCCAGTGCGGTTATTGGAAGAAGATTGGTTTAACGAGTTAGCGAGTAAGCATGGCTATGAATCATTATGGATAGACACAGTTCCTACGGTTTTTCAAGCAGATAAAGTTAATAATCCTTATCAATTATCTGTTGCTAGAACACTTCGAAATAAAAACTTAGATATATACGGATATGTTGTCGTTACATTATATGAAAAAAAGATTAGTCAAATCTTTAAAAGTAGATCTGATAACGAAGAAGTTCTGATCGTTAATGAAGATAATAAAATTTTATCTCATCGAGATACATCGCAAATTGGTGAAGTATTTCCCTATTTAGAACAAACCCAAAATCAAGACCATTCTAGTATTATCGAAATAGCTAATCAAGATTATTTACTAACCACAACAGAAATTTCCTTCAATAATTGGAAACTTGTATCATTGATTCCATACAGAGAAGCTGTTTCAAATATCAATTCGGTCTTTAGTAAAGTATTTATTATCCTCTTATTACTTTTTGCTGTTTTCTTTGTTGTCTTAGCTTATCTTATTAATCGAATTACAAGACCATTAGTAGATTTAGGAAATGTTGTAGAAGAAGTCCAAGATGGTAATTTAAGCGTTCGATCTCGTATTCAGAGCGACGATGAGATTGGTAGATTTTCAAAATCATTTGATTATATGTTAGATCGTATTAATCTAATGATAAAGGAAGTTCAAGAAACACAATCAAGAAAAAGAAAAGCAGAATTAGCTATGCTACAAGCACAAATAAACCCGCATTTTCTATTTAACGTATTGAACTCGATTCGTTTAAAAGTTTTTAAAAACGGTGATAAAGAAAGTGCTAAAATGATTAGCTCTTTGTCAAAACTATTACGCATGACGATTGATGAGAATAAAGATACGATTAAGTTTTATGATGAAGTTAGTACGGTTAGCGATTATATTTTCTTAATGAATATGAGACAAAAAGAAAAGAATACTTTTATTACTAATATTTCAAATGAGACTTACAAACAATATATTCCTCGTTTTATATTGCAGCCAATCATCGAGAATTCGATTATTCATGGTCTGCAACAAAGTGGAGGCATAATCAAACTGCATGCCTTTACAACAAAGGATAAATTCATAATTGAAATTGAAGACAATGGTGAAGGGATGGATGCAGAAAAATTAGCAGGAGTTCAAAATGTTTTTGCGCCAACTAGTAGCCTAAAGCAAATAAATCAAACCGAGAGACGAACTGGTTTTTCAAATATCGGTTTATCAAATGTGTATGAACGATTGGCAATGACTTTTGGTCCTGAATTCCGTATGAAAGTAGATAGTGCAGAAGGGAACGGAACAAGAGTCACATTACTAATTCCGTTAAGAAGGGATGGGGCGTAATGTATAAAGTGATGTTAGTCGATGATGATTATCCCGCTTTAGAATTTTTATCGGAGATGATTGAATGGGAGTTACTTGATTTGGAGTTACAAAGTATTCATGAAAATGGTGCTAGTGCGCTTGCTTATGCATTAAAAGATATGCCTGATATACTAATTACAGATATTGGCATGCCGAAGATGGATGGCTTAGAGTTAACCGAGAGAATGAAGGAACAAAAAGCAGATTTACAAGTAGCGATTCTTTCATGTCACAGTGAATTCAAATATGCACAAAAGGCTCTAAAACTTAATGTTCAAGATTATATATTAAAAGACACGTTGGATCCTGAGGATTTATCAGCTCTTTTGCTAGATATCAAAAACAAGTTAGAAAACAATTATAAAAGAATTATAAAACAAGAAAAATTAGAAAATGTCGTTGAAAGAAACAAGAGCTTAGCAAAAGAGAAGTTCTTAAGGGAACTTATATACCAGTCACCACAGAGTAACAAAGAATGGTGTTATATCGATAATTTCTCAGGATTTAAATTAGAAAAAAGACCTTATATACCAATTCTATGTTCTATAGAGGGTTATGAATCTCATAAAAACGCTTATTCGTCAGAGGATTTATTTCTGTTTGCAGTACAAAACGTAATTACTGAGGTACTAAAGACAACGGAAACTGAGGCAGTTCACTTCCACTTTGAAACGAATAAATCTATTATTCTATTTCCCTATGAATCCACTTTAAAAATGGATAGTTATGGAGATACCTATAATACCTTAACAAAAATACAACAAACGTTGAAAAGCTATTTAAATGTGTCGATATCATTTTTAGTTGGAGAGAATGTTGCACCTGACGATCTTCAATTTGAAATATCCAATCTACTAGGTAGTAAAAAACAACGTTTCTATATGGAATCCTCCTTAATCACGAAGAAAACGGAAGAAATAAGCGATACTAGCGAAGACATATATTCTCATTATGATGCTGCAGCAAAGGAACTTCGTCAATTGATTTTTGAAAAAGAGATCAACAATATTAAACCATTTGTGAATAAATGGTTACAATTTATCAAGGAAGGCTCATACGAACCAGATAACGTAAAAGAGTGGGTTCTAAAACTGTTGCTAGAGCTAAAATTAAAACTAAAATCATTACAATATTTTCAATCGAGTTTTAATATGGACATCGTACATCAGGAAATTATTAATATCGAGAACATAAATGATTTAAGAATTTGGCTTATAGATTGCTTGGATGCTGTGCTACAACTTACAACAGAAGCACTATACAGCGCTAAAAATAAAGAAATCTTAGAAGCGTGTGTATACGTTTCACTGAATATAGAGAAAAAGTTATGTCTTGACGAAGTCGCAAACCATCTATTTTTAAATCCTAGCTATTTTAGTCGACTATTTAAAAAAGAAACCGGCAAAACATTTGTGGAGTATGTAAAGACAATGAAAATGGAACGAGCCAAAGAATTGCTCAATCAAACAACAGATACTGTTGGAGAAATCTGTGAACGTTTAGGCTATGATAATCAAAGTTATTTTATCAAGCTATTCAAAAACTACACGGGAATCACTCCTGCGGAATATCGAGGGAGAAAGAAGTAGATTTGGTCTAATGTCGTGTACTAAAAGGAGAATTACAATGAAACAAGAAGAAATAAAAAACGCATTATTATCAGCCGACAGAGATCGGTATTCGCTCCTATTTTCTAGTAAACAAGAACGAGATGAGTGGCTAAAAAAAACAAAATCTAATCCGAGTTTCGATCCTAAACTGGATGAGATAAAAAACGAAATTGAACTTTGTCTAGCTAAACCTATTGAAGAAATTAAGTACGGTGTTTTTAAGTTATTCCACGAAAATGGATCACGTCTCGAATATGAACGGATTTATTTTGCAAAAAGAAGAAGATTAACTACGATAGGTTTAGCAGCACTGCTTTACCCGGAAAATGAAATCTATAAAGAAGAATTACAAGAAGTCATTTGGTCAATCTGTAATGAATATTCGTGGTGTTTACCTGCTCATTTAAAGAACAGTCCAGAGATGTCGGTTGATGTGAATTATACATTGCACAGGGAGCATATATCCTATACGATTGATTTATTTTCTGCTGAAACCGCATTTGCATTAAGTGAAATTTTGCAAGTGACAGGGGGAACCCTTGACCCGCTAATCCAAAAACGGGTGCGTGAAGAAATTTACCTGAGAGTAATTTGGCCATATATCCATCAAAGCGGATATGAATGGGAAACCGCTGAGCATAATTGGGCAGCAGTATGCGCAGGATCGATAGGTGCTACAGCGTTACATCTAATAGAAGATAATGAGGAACTATCAGCTGTGTTAGAGAAGGTCCTAGTAACGATGGAATACTACCTTAAGGGATTTAATGATGATGGCACATGTACTGAGGGTTATAGTTATTGGGAATATGGTTTTGGCTTTTACGTCTATTTTGCTGATCTATTAATAAAGAAAACAAACGGAAACATCGATCTATTTAATGCTAATAAAGTACATGAAATCGCTCTGTTCCAACAAAAATGTTTTCTCGATAAGAACAAAGTTGTTAATTTCTCTGATGCTGAAGCAACTTCATCGGTATTTTTAGGACTCAGTCATTATTTAGCAAAGATCTATTCTGATTTTGATATCCCTGAAAGCAATCTTGGCGCTAGAATCACAGAAGATCATTGTAGTAGATGGGCACCAGCATTAAGAAGCTTGCTTTGGTTTGACGAAAAAGCAGAGGGTAAACCTTGGAATGACGCTACATACTACTTTGAGGAATCACAATGGTTTGTTTCTAGGCATACGTCCAATAATGGAAGGTTTTCTTTTGCAGCGAAGGGCGGTCATAATGATGAACCGCATAATCATAATGATATTGGCCAATTCATTCTTTACGGAAATGACAAAACTTACTTAAAAGACTTAGGTAGTGGGGAGTATACTGCTGGTTATTTTGCTGAGGAGAGATATTCTTATTTGTGCAACAGTTCTGAAGGGCATTCTGTCCCCATCATTAACAGACAGTTTCAATCCGAAGGTGCAACAAATTCTGCTACGATTCAAAGTGTTTCTACTGGTTCAAAGGTGGAATCCTTTGAAATGGAATATAGTCGAGCTTACACAATGGAAAACTTGCAGCAGTTAGTAAGAAAATTTACTTGGAACAAGTTAGATTTTCCAAGTCTTATCTTAGAAGATAGATATACTTTTACAAAATATCCTGAATCAATCACAGAGCGATTAATCACACCAGTACTAGCTGTTGAGGAGAATGAGGAAGGGATAGTTCTAGATGAGAAGTTGCTTATCAAATTTGATCGGAATCAATTACAATTTCGGAAAGAAAAAATTGAATTTTCAAATCATGCTGGTGATCTTGAAGAAAATATCGCGTTAAATTTTGATGTTAAGTACGTAGAGAAAGATTGTGTGATTACATTTGTTTTTCAATTTTTAGATTAAATATAGCACCACGTATTTTACATAAAAGGGGAGACGATGAAGATGACGATCGACTTACAAATTAAAAGCAATCCGCTTCGTAGTAAAGAGGATGTACAGCTTGCAGTTATGCAAATTTGTGATCCATTAAAGTCGTTTTACAGTGAAGGGCGTGCCCATATTTCAATAGGGAGTACCGGGGCAGCCTACTCGGATGCAGTTGCACAAATGGAAGGGTTCTCACGGGTACTGTGGGGGCTTGCTCCATTACTGGCTGGAGGCGAAGCGTATGATTTATGGGATTTACAACTAGAAGGAATTAAAAATGGAACAAATCCTGACCATCATGAATACTGGGGTAATCTTCAAGATTATGACCAGCGAATAGTTGAGATGGCTGCCTTTGGTTTAACATTAGCAATTGCACCTGAAAAGATTTGGGAACCACTTAATGAAATAGAAAAAGCAAATTTAGTAGCCTGGTTAGACCAAGTAAATCACTATCCTGTGCATGATTGTAACTGGCTATTCTTTCCTGTTCTCGTCAACTTAGGGTTTAAAGAAGTAGGTGTTCCTTACAATGAGGAAACATTAGAGCGAAATTTAAATAGAATCGATGATTTTTATTTATCCGATGGTTGGTATGCAGACGGGATTGGCGGTCATGCGGATTATTATGTTTCCTTTGCGCTGCATTTTTATGGGCTATTTTATGCGAAATTAATGGAAAATGAGGATCCAGAACGGGCAAATCGTTTTAAAGACCGTGCGACATTGTTTGCACATGATTTTATTTATTGGTTTGCAGAAGACGGATCAGCACTGCCATATGGCAGAAGTATGACGTATCGATTCTCTCAATCTGCCTTTTGGAGTGCATTAGCTTTTGCTGAAGTGGAGGCGTTTCCTTATGGCGTGATTAAGGGGCTTGTGTTAAATAACTTGCGTTGGTGGTTTCAGCAACCAATCTTTAGTTCAGATGGTTTATTAACGATTGGTTATCGTTATCCGAATCTTGTGATGGGTGAAAATTATAATTCACCGAGTTCTCCTTATTGGGCATTAAAAACCTTTTTAATACTGGTGCTAAAGGATGACCATCCATTTTGGCAAGCAGAAGAATTACCTTTTCCTACACTAGAGGAACGTTCTGTCCAGCAGCACCCACACTTAGTTCTCTGTAGACAGGAAAGCAAGAATCACCTTGCTGCCTTTAATACAGGGCATTTATCAACGGATGAGCATACACATACGTCTGCTAAATATGAGAAGTTTGTATATTCAAATGTTTTTGGTTTTAGTGTGCCTAGAGGGGAATGGGGGCTTCAGCAAGGGGCATTTGATTCGATGCTTGCCTTGAGTGAAGGCGATAACCTGTACCGAGTTAAAAGAAGATGTGAAAAGACTTTCATCGAAAATGATGTAATCTATTCGCGTTGGAAACCATGGGGAAATGTAGATGTGGAAACATGGTTAATTCCAGGCTTACCATGGCATATAAGGATACATTGTATTCGTACGGAGCGTTATCTAGATACAGCAGAAGGTGGTTTTGCATTACCAGTAGAAGGTGCAAGCTTTAACAAAGAAAAAATAGTGAAAACAGAAAATGATAAAGAAGCTGTTGCTACATTTACTTGGGGAACTAGTGCTATTAGAAACTTAAACGGTTCTGGTAAGCCTGAGCTTGTATTCCCGAATGCAAATACAAATCTAATACATTCGAAAACGGTTATCCCAATGATTAAATCAAAGCTTTCACCAGGCACACATTGGCTTGTTTCAGCTGTGTACGGGGAACCTGAAAGTGATGATAAATGGAACGAAGCACCTCGAGTTGAGATAACTAACGATCGAGTAGTTGTTTATTCGGTGGACGAAAAGAGTGTAATCTTTGAGAAAGAATTGAGTTAATTAATTGAAAGGGAGAGTTAACATGAGTTGGAAACAAGCAATTGAAAAGACACTTGAAAAAACAAAGAATAATATTAATCGTTATAACGGATTATTTCCACATACAAGTGTAGATGGAGAATATCAGTTAAATGATAATAACAATTGGACAGATGGATTCTGGTCAGGGATTTTATGGTTAAGCTATGAATATAGCAAAGATGAAACTTTTAAAGAAGCTGCTCAGTCATCAGTGGAAAGTTTCCGAAATCGACTTGAAAAAAATATTGGGCTTGAAACACACGATATTGGTTTTCTATATACACCTTCGACAAAAGCGCAATGGATGATCGAAGACGATGAAGCTGCAAAGAAATTATCTTTAGAAGCAGCGGATAAACTGATGGTGCGCTATCGTCCGGAAGCGGGAATCATTCAAGCCTGGGGACCTGTAGGTGACGAGGCGCAGGGTGGACGTATTATTGTTGATTGTTTAATGAATATGCCCCTGTTATTCTGGGCGAGTGAGACTACTGGTGATTCAAAATATAAAGATGCCGCTATCCAATTTGTTGAAAAGGCTCGCAAGTTCTTGATGCGCGGTGATGATTCTTCTTATCATACGTTTTATTTTGATCAAGAAACCGGTGCAGCTATACGTGGAGCAACACAGCAAGGCTACAGAGATGGCTCTACATGGACACGAGGGCAGGCATGGGCAATTTATGGATTTGCACTTGCCTACCGGTACACAAACAACCCACTATATTTAGAAACATCAAGAAGAGCTGCACATTTCTTTGTTAATCATTTACCGGAAAACTATGTAGCACATTGGGATTTTGACGCCCCAGTAGATGAAAACATAAATCCAGATAGCTCCGCTTCTGCGATTGCTGCTTGCGGAATGCTTGAACTACTATCGCATTTGGATAAGAATGATAAAGATGTAGAGTTCTTTGAAGAGGCAATCAACAAGTCTATATCATCATTAGTAGAAGATTATGCAACAGAATCAACGGAGCAAGGTTTAATAGATCACGGTTCTTATAGTGTTTTAGAAAATAAGTCACCTGATGATTTCGTTATTTGGGGAGATTACTTCTATTTAGAAGCGTTAATGCGGTTAGAGAATAAGCATAAAGGTTATTGGTATTAATACGAAAGATGAAGGATGAGCTATGTGCTCATCCTTCATCTTGTTATTTGCTATTTTTATATATTTCACGAACAACACGAAAAGCCTGCTTAGGCTTGCGGTATTCATTGACGAGTCCTTTATTGTTAAAGCCGCGTGCACGATCGCGGAAGTGTGGTTGGTGACTTTGTAAGTCTGCTCGAATATCAGCAAACTGCCAAACGAACGTCCCGACTATTTTGGGGTCGTTATTAAAAATATGGAGTGCGTCACCAACAATTTCTGCTTGATAATCTTCACTAAATAAGCGGTTCTCCCATCCGGTGTCTCCATAAATTCCAGCACCACCGAATTCGGTCATCATAACGGGTTTATCACCTGCACCCATTTTATCAGCATAGGCATGGAAATTTTCCAACATATGTTTAAAGCCGTCTACTTTACCTTCGTACCAACCATGATATTTATTAATACCGATCACATCAAACAATGGTAGTGTAATATCGTTGAGAGGATCCATCGTTGCATACGTAATTAACCTGGATTGGTCCTTGTTTTTTACACGGTTAATAAGGGTAACAGAAAGGTCATATGCTTCTTTGCTGTGGGTCTTAATTTCGTTATGAACAGACCAGAACAAAATCGAAGGATGATGAATATCTCTATCGATCATTTCATCAATCATATGTGATGCCCGTTCGATGACGACAGGATTAGCTAGAGGCTCCACTGGTAAATGGGCACCCCAAATCGGAATTTCACTCCAATAGGCGATCCCACGCTCATCTAAAAGATCAATCCAATACTTACTTTGTGGATAGTGGGAACCACGAACAGCGTTACAACCCATTTCTTCAACAATATCTAAATCCTTTGTCATCAATTTAGCTGGAAAAGCAAAGCCCCACTCAGGGTGTTCTTCATGCCGATTTATCCCTTGAAAGTATATTTCTTCATGATTGATCCGTATTTTTCCGTTTAATGTATCGATAAGACGAAAGCCAATTCGATCAATCTTATCATCTTTTTCTATGTCGACTCTTATTTTATATAATTCTGGTGCACCTACATTCCATAAACGCAGATTTTCCCAACGTTGCTTTATGTTTACATGCTTTGTTTTGCGAGCTCCGATTGAAACGGTTTGATTGTATATATCGTCAGTATCTGCACCAACTTTAACTGGTACCTGCTCGGTTGTGTCAACTAATGAACGTAACTGGACGGTTATATTAACATCTGCTGTTGTGAGAAGGTTAGTATCTTGGTTGTAGTCCACTTGAAAATTCTCAATAAATACATCTGGCAGTGTTTGTAGTTCGACTGGTCGAATAATACCACCATAATGATACCAGTCAACATAATGATATGGAATAGTTGCTTCATCAAGTTTACTATCCGTTCGCACAATCAGTTCATGGTTACCAGCAGATAAAGATGGAATCGTGAAATTAAATGGAGAGAATCCACCGTAGTGATAGCCTAGGTGCTCACCATCTAAATATACATTTGCATGATTTAGAATGCCGTGAAAAATGAGTCGAACGTGTTCTGATGATGGTAAGGTAAAGGTCGTTCGATACCAGGCAACCCCCTCATAATCATATAATCCGATTTCATTGTTCCAACAAGAAGGAACAAACATGGAGCGAGACGACTCAGGAAATTGCTTATACCATTGTTCCTTCAATCCAACATCGTGTGGGTCAACGACAAAGGACCATGCCCCGTTTAATAGTTTAGTTTGCCGCTTTTCGTGTTCTTGGAAAGTTCTTATCAAAAATGACACCTCCAGAAGTTAATAACTGCATTGTATCAAGTATCAAGACAAGATAGAATGAAAGAAACAATACTGTTAATTTGTCAAAAACGCTCCTCGGGAAAGGGTGTTTCCAATGAAGATAGATGAACAATTGGGAGTTCATATTCACTTAATTTATGAAAAACCTGCAATTGCTGGGTGGGAGGATATTCGCCGTTCCTTTGATGTACATAGCTTGTACTGGATTCAAGCAGGTAAAGGTACGTTTTATACTGACAAAGCGCATGAGGTAACACAGGGTATGCTTGTTTATTTAAGACCAGGGCTTAAAATGAGAATGAACGCTGATCAGGATGATCCGCTTCAAATTAAGATGATATTATTTGATTGTGCAACAATCTGCTATAAGGATGGGTCTTGGCATACTGAAGCGATCCATAATAGTTTAGAGATACAATTTCTGCAACAGTTTTCTCCAATAGAAGAAAAGCAAGTCGATAATATGTTTAATCAAATCTTATCCAACGGTAGTTCGAGAAATAAGATGAATGAACTAAAAAGTAAAACTATATTAACTGAACTCATCTACAAACTAATATTTGATGACGACAGACAAGAACTAAAGGATGAGGGAACTGCTTACCATGCATATGTTCAAGCAAAGCATTATATCGAGCAGCACTACAATCAAAATATTAAAGTCAAAGTTTTGGCAGAAAAATTTACTATTTCAACGTCATTTTTGCGGAAAATGTTTCATCAGTTTACAGGAGAGAGTCCAAAACAGTATTTAAATAGAATACGTCACGAGCAAGCCGTGCGATTACTAGTTTATTCGGAGGAATCTATGAAAGACATTGCTTTTGCTTGTGGATACGTAGATGAATATCATTTTAGTAAAATATTTAAACTGCAAGAAGGATTGCCACCAACTAGATTTCGAGAGCAGAAAAGGGTAAAAGATTAGATGGGTTGTAGATAACTCGCTTGAGGTAAAGATAACTCTATAAAGCTGCTTTATTTATATTGGTGGAGAAGTGTAACCTTTTTTAAAAAGTCTCTTTGTAAAAGCTTGTTGTTTTTTTTATTTCATAGTTGAAATAATATAAGTCGTAGTTGGAGAGTGCTTGACCCGCTCCGGAAATGCCCTTCACTTTCCGCGGGGGGCTAGTGAGCCTCGAACTGCGTTCTGCGGGGTCTCACTTACGCCGCTAGTCCCGCAGGAGTCGAAGGGCATTTCCTCCGCTGTTAACTGGATTGCTCCTTACGTCGGGTGGTGATTGGAGCTCCAGGCAGTCGATCCTCGAAAATGAAAACCGCATTTTCTTCGTGCGGTGTAATTCGGGGAAGTTAATTCAATGTCCTGCGGGAAAAGCGCGAGCTGAAGATCCACTAGAGAAGCGCTCTTTGGGACTGCGATTACTCGTCCCACCGAAAACATTTGCTTCTGAGTTAGCTGAAGCCGTGCCTGTTTAAAGAAAAACGCTTTAAACTAGCGAAAAGCGACTGCCTGGAGCGGAAATCACGGCACTACGTTACGACGCATATTAGCTATTTTACGCTATAACAACAATCTTCTAAAAAACAGCCTTTACAAAGGGACAAGTGACATGAAATATGAATATTTCGATATGGTAAAATTGATAAAGAATTACCTGCATAATTACACTTGAAATAGATAGCTAGGAAAGGAGATCTTTAAATGGTTATTTTATATGAAAATAGAGGTGTACCGTTTAGCTTTTTTTCTACTGCAAATCTCACCTTCCATGCACACTTCCATCAACAAATTGAAATACTTTTTGTGTTGGACGGAGAAGTAAATGTGTGCATAAATGGTACTGATAAAGTATTAAATGTTGGGGATCTTGCTATTGCTTTTCCTAATGCAATTCATCAATATGAGACAGAACAATACAGTCAAGTTGCGCTGCTTATTTTTAGCATGGATATTGCGGGCGATTTCTCCACCAACCTCCTCAAATATGAGAGCCCATCCCCTTTTTTATCTAGTAACAAGGTGCATAAAGATATCCCTTATTGCATCAAAGCATTTCAAGAACAACCTCAAATTAAGAACATGGATGTAAGATTAATGAAAGGCTATATAACGGTCATGCTCAGCAGAATCTTTGAAAATTTAAACCTACAAGAAATTTGTAATAGGCATCAATATGAGTTAACACACCAAACCCTTGTTTACATTACTAATCATTTTAAAGAACCGATTACGCTTGAACATGTTGCAAAGCAAATTGGCGCTAGTAAATACCATCTTTCTCGAATTTTTTCGAAAAATATTAGAAGTAATTTTAATACATATTTAAATGCGCTTCGAATCAATCATGCCCAGTACTTATTAAGTGAATCTCAACTTAACATTACTGAAATTGCATTTGAATCAGGCTTCGAAAGTCCAAGAACGTTTTATCGGGCCTTTCAATCCCTTTGTCATACAACTCCGACTGCATTTAGGAAAAAAACAACTAATAACAATACCGTTTCTTAAAAGAATAATTAATAGAGCAATATTTGGCACAAATGAATAAGATTCTGACAAGAAGTATTCGCCTTGAGTTGCTATGCTTAAGCTATAGTTAGAAAGGGGTGTACCATTATAATGAGCAAAAAAGCATTGATTGTTTGGGGAGGCTGGGATGGACATGAACCAGAGCAGGTTGCAAATATTTTCAAAGGAATACTTGAGGAAGAAAACTTTGATGTAGAGGTGTCTAATACACTGGAAGCTTACGCAGATCCTGAGAAACTGAAAGCGTTGGATTTAATTATCCCTCACTGGACAATGGGGGAAATTGACAAACAACTCGTAAACAACGTGTCTGAAGCAATATTGAGTGGTGTAGGCTTAGCAGGGTGTCATGGTGGTATGTGTGACTCCTTTAGAGATAATGTGGATTGGCAATTTATGACGGGTGGCAATTGGGTTGCACATCCTGGAAATGATGGTGTTGAATATTTAGTTGAAGTAAAGCATTCTTCGAGTGCACTTCTAGAAGGGATTAAAGATTTTAAAGTAGTGAGTGAGCAATATTACTTACATGTCGACCCTGCCGTTGAAGTACTTGCAACTACCCGTTTTCCTGTTATCAAAGGACCTCATTCATTAAATACACCGGTTGACATGCCGGTTGCGTGGACAAAACGTTGGGGATTAGGACGTGTGTTTTATAATTCGCTAGGCCATGTGGCTAACATCGTATCAATGCCAGAAGTGTCTCTTATGATGCGGAGAGGGTTTTTATGGGCAGCAGTAGGTAAATTACAGTATAGCGGATTGGAATCACCGAACTATGGAGCATCAGGAAATGGAAATGGTCGTATTTATTCGGGAATGGGAGACAGTCAATAAGATCCAATGGAGGGGAAGGGCATGAGTAAAATTAATATAGGAGTTATTGGTTGTGGAAATATTAGCTCTATTTATATGGAGAACATTCCAAAGTTCGATCATCTTGAACTTGTTGCATGTTCTGACTTAATTATGGACCGTGCACATAAACAAGCAGAAACATTTGGAATTTCGAAAGCGTATACAATTGAAGAAATGTTAAATGATACTAACATTGAAATCATCGTTAACTTGACCACTCCTAAAGCGCATGCAGATGTAAGTATCCAGGTACTTGAGGCTGGAAAGCATGTTTACGTTGAAAAACCACTAGCCGTCACACTTGAAGAAGGTAAAAGGATCATTCAATTAGCAAAAGAGAAGAATTTACTCGTAGGTGGAGCGCCAGATACGTTTTTAGGAGCTGGGATTCAAACTGCTTGCAGCCTAATTGAACAAGGCGAAATAGGGGATATCGTAGGTGCTTCTGCATTCATGATCAATCGTGGACACGAACATTGGCATCCAGATCCAGCTTTTTACTATGATACCGGCGGTGGCCCGATGTTTGATATGGGACCATATTATATCACTGCTCTTATCGCTTTGCTCGGTCCGATTAAACAGCTTTCTGGTTTAACAAGAATTAGTTATCCTGAACGAACGATTCTCAGTGAGCCTAGAGCGGGAGAGGTGATCAAGGTAAATACACCGACACATATTTCGGGAACGATTGATTTCGCATCTGGAGCAATAGGATCAATTACAACTAGTTTTGATGCATTTGGTGGTACTTCTCTGCCTCCGATTGAGGTGTATGGAAGTGAGGGAACATTGCTCGTTCCAGACCCAAATACATTCGGTGGCCCAGTGTGTATTAGAAAGCGTGATGAAAAAGAGTTCACCAACATTCACCTGACGCACAACTATGATGAAAATAGTCGAGGTCTTGGTGTAGCTGATATGGCGAGGAACTTGCTGAACAAGACCCCGCAACGAGCAGGCGTGGAATTGACTTATCATGTTTTGGAAGCCATGCACGGTTTTCATATCTCTTCAAATGAACGTATATTTTATCAAATGGAGAGTACGTGCAGAAAACCAGAAGTTTTTGATACAGGGTTTCATTTCTAAAGATTGAGGGAGGCAGCTAGTGGAGGCTGTCTTTTCTTGTGTAATTTATTTTAATTCTTGCTTTTTTCGTTAAAACCTTGGTTACTCTACTTGCAAAAATTATACATGCTCAACTAGTTAATCTTCCGAAAATAAGTAAAGATTAAATCACTATACATTGTTATCTTTAGTATTAGCCCATCTTATTTTGGTAAAATAAAGACAGTAGAGGTGGTTGGTCGATGCAAAGAATACATAGAGATAGAAAGTGGATGCTTTATCTTTTTATAGGAATAGTGGTTATATCCTTGTTCATAATTGCAATAATTGTATTATCTCGGTCGGATACACCCGAACTGGATTTTAGTAACTTGTTCGGTACAAATGAAGAATCAAGTTAACGAAGGGATTGTTCGAAATGAAAAAAATCGGCGTATTAACCTCTGGCGGAGATTCTCAAGGAATGAATAGTGCAATTCGTTCTGTCGTTCGTACAGGTCTTGCCAATGGTTTTGAAATGATCGGAGTTAAAAGAGGATTCAAAGGATTAATGGAAAAAGATTTCACTAAACTAGAATCAAAAGATGTTAGTGACATTCTGTATCGCGGTGGAACTTTTCTGCAATCGGCTCGTTCAGAAGCGTTTAAAACTGAAGAGGGACAATTGAAAGCTATTAGTAATTTACAGGAAGAAGGTATTGAACATTTAGTGGTAATCGGTGGAGATGGAAGCTATCGAGGTGCTGCGGCATTAAATAAGCGTGGTATTAAAACATATGGGCTTCCAGGGACGATAGATAATGACATCCCACTTACTGATTATACGATTGGGTTTGACACAACATTAAACGTCGTGATGGAAGCAATTGGAAACCTTAGAGACACGATGAGCAGTCATGAACGTGTAAGTGTAATAGAGGTAATGGGTAGAAACTGCGGTGATATTGCACTTCAAGCAGGAATCGCCAGTGGTGTAGATGCAATTATGATCCCAGAACGAGCATGGAATATCGAAGAAATATCTCAGGCACTACGTAGTGGCTTTGACCGTGGTAAAACACATAGTATTGTAATCGTTGCAGAAGGTGCTGGTAAAGCGGACGAGATTGCTCCTTTAATAGCGGAACATAGTGGTTTGGATACACGAGCAACAGTGTTGGGGCATATTCAACGCGGTGGAACCCCGACAGCTTTTGACCGTGTCTTCACGAGTCGCATGGGATATAAAGCAATTGAATTAATTCAAGAGGGCATCTCTGGTGTCGCAATCGGCATAGAAAAGAATGAAATTACTTATCATAGCTTTGAAGAAATCTTTGAAACTAAAGATGAAGTCAATCAAAGGTTCTATAAGCTGTTTCAAGATCTTGTGTAATTTCTAACTAAGAAAGACGTTACAAGTATAATTTCATTACCGTAACGCCTTTCTTAATTCATTTTTTTTAGGAAAGTATATAAATTTGTACAAGTGTCTAGCTACAATCGTCAGAAACGTAGCCATGTCACGAATCGCCCTACGATAAGTCATCATTGATTCAGGTTTTATGGAGGTCGACTAAGAGCGGACTTGTCGTCGAACGTCAACATACCCCTTATGCAGGGGCATGATTCCTTTATCTTAGTCGATTCGCTCCAGTCGATACCTTTCTAGACGTGCGCCCTAAGTTTTTCTTATTTTCTAGCACTTTTCATAAGGGCACTTAATAAAAGTACTAAGATAATTGCCCCGATTAGAGCAGGAATAAGTGGGAATCCACCGATAATTGGACCGAAGTCACCCAGTAAAAATGTACCAATCCATGCGCCGACAAAACCAGCAATAATATTACCAATGAGACCACCTGGGACATCACGCCCAATAAGTAATCCTGCAAACCAACCGATGATTCCACCGACAATTAAAGACCAAATGAATGATACCATAAATAAAACCTCCATCTTTTTTAGCATCTCTTCTAATTAATTCCACATAAATAAAACTTGAAACATTTTTATTTTTCTTACACTGTTGCGCAGCACTTTGTAATAGAACATCTGCATATCAAAAATTTACTAACAAATAATATATTTTATTAAAGCGTTTAGAGGGAGACTGAAGGAAGTGAAGCACAATTTCATCTCAAATCTTGAATCAACAATCGGTGTGTCAGATTTCCTTAAAACAATAGATTCTATGGGGTAGGGCTATCCATTGTTGACGCAAGAATACATGATTTACCTTTAGTATATGTGAATAAGGGCTTTTTAGAAATGACTGGATATAAAGAAGAAGAGGTTCTTCTTAACAATTGTCGATTTCTACAAGGATTTGACACAGATGAAAAAGAAATAAACAAGATTCGAAAAGCAATTAAAAAGTTAAAATCGAATTCTGTTCTTTTGAAAAATTATCGAAAGGATGGCAGTTATTTTTGGAATCAATTCATTATTAGCCCTATCTTTGATAATAAGAAGGCGATATATTTTATCGGTTTACAATTTGATGTGACAAAGCAGGTAGAAGAAAAAACAAGTTCCCAACAAAAAATTCAAAGTCTCTCAAATTTTGATCAATTGACTGGTTTAATGAAACTAGACTACTTTATGGACACATTACAAAAAATGATGAATCAACCTTCTAAAATCACTATTATTAGAATTAACTTAAATCGGTTTAGAAATATTAACAATAGCTACGGGGAGCACGTTAGTGATGGCGTGCTAGTAGAGGTTGCGAACCGTCTAAAATTAGTATTTAAGAAAAATCCGATATCAAGAAGTTTCGCTGATGATTTTATCGTCTTACACAGTCCAAAAGACACAATGGAATTAGAAAATGCATTATTGGCAGTTGAATTAGAACTAATAAAGCCATATACATTACTTGGAGAAGAAGTTTCTGTTGATTTTAGCATTGGCATTAGTCAATACCCGCAGGACGGGATTGATGTAGAGCAACTGCTATCCTATGCAGCTTTGGCCGTGCGTCAAGCGAAGTTAGATTCGCATAGTACCCATTACTTTTTTAACGGGGCATTGGCGGAAAAATTAGATCGACGAATGACCATAGAACGAAACTTTGCTAAAGGACTGCAAAATAATGAATTTGCAATCCATTATCAAGCAAAAGTTGCCGCAGATTCATCTGGAATTGTAGGGATGGAGGCTCTTGTAAGGTGGCATGATTCGGAAAAGGGGTTAATTAGTCCTGGAGAGTTTATCCCCATTGCAGAGGAAACAGGTTTTATTATTGAATTAGGTGCTTGGGTGTTATTAGAGGCGTGTAAAGCGAATAAAAAATGGCATGATAGAGGGCTATTAAAGGTTCCAGTATCTGTTAATGTGTCGGCAGTGCAGTTCGTACATCCTAATTTCACTAAAATGGTACAAGACGTATTAAAACAAACTGGTTTGCCTGTCCGATATCTAGAATTAGAAATTACGGAATCGTTATTGATTAACCCAAGCATGGTATTAGAAAAGCTAAGAGAGCTAAAACAAATAGGTGTAACGATTTCGATTGATGATTTTGGTTCTGGATACTCTTCTATAAATTATTTGAAAGAGCTACCCATCGATACGCTGAAAATTGATCGTGCATTTGTAACGGAAATACCTCACTCGCCAAAAGACAATGCTTTATTATTATCGATTATTCAACTGGGAAAATCACTCGGCTTGTCTGTTTTAGCGGAAGGAGTAGAGGTAGAAGAACAAGTTTCTTTCCTGTCTAAAAGTGGCTGTGACACGATACAAGGATTTTATTTTAGTAGACCATTGGACGAAGGAGCAATGGAAGAAAAATTAAAACAATAAAATAAATTTTAGAGTGAAGGATCAAGTATTCCAAGAGAACGGTGGTAAGCTTTTGCAATCCGCCTGTTCTGCGATTAGCTAGTTATATAGCTGATATGGCATTGACGGAAATTAATTCCAACTCTATAATTTAAGTATATATGAAAACGTTGTCATGCTAGTTCACTCCATAGTTATCATCACATTCATTTCAAAAATACATTGGTCGGATATAATTTTTTATACAAGTTCAAAATGGTATTAAATCAGTATTTGGAATTGACTAATGTAAAAAAATTGACTCATTAATTATTGGTGCACTAGTCCGCATAGGTATCATTAACCAATAACTTTATAGTATTTCTACCTACGAAAGGAGGGGTATGGGTTGTTCACAAGGACAAGAGTTTTTTATTCTAATTTGCGGATTAAATACAAAATGTTATTATTGATCTCCTTTATCTTGTTTGCATTTAGTATTGGTGGATTAGCCATTTTACAGCATGCTTTTCATGTTTACAATCAAGAGATTTATCGACAAACAGCTCAGTCCTTAAGCGTATCATCCAATTCCATTGAAAATGAACTTAAAAACATGGAACGATTATCGTATCAAGTAGCGACAGACATTTATGTGCAAACATATCTGAGTCGGTTAAGAAATAGTGAAAATGAGTTTGAGGAATTCTTAATTGGGGTGGATTTAAGAAAAAGATTACTAGAGATTGGTGGTTTAAAGCGACATGTGGAATCACTACAAGTCTATGATTCAGTTAATCAAGAATATTCATCTGGTAATCATATCGTTATGCTTCGCGATGAGCGTTTAGAGCAAATTAAAGAAAAAACAGCCTTGCAGAAAGGTGGAGTTGAGTGGATTTATCCAGATGACACCGATTCAGCTTTAATTGCTGCTAGACAGGCGCGGTATTATTTCGATTTATCGTTTGAACCAATCGGAATGATTGCGGTGCGCATGAATCTATCTGATATTGTTGGAGATTTCTCCAATAGTTTGAATGAAAAAAATGCACAACTTGCTATATTTGATGAACATGATCGACAAATTTACCCGATTGAAGACCAATTATCTAAAGTGTATACATCTGGTATGGAGAGTGCTAAAGGTTATAACTTGGTTAAAGATCAAGGGGAAAGATATTTTATTACCTATAGCCCAGCAAGGCATACGAAATGGACGTATATGATCGTTACGCCTTACGATAGTATGTTCCACGTTATCTCAACTGCACGATTTGCAGTAATAGCCTTGTACATCCTTTTGTTTATCGTATTATTTATTATGGGGATGCGGTTTGTCAGTGGAATTACAGAGCCTATTGAAAGTTTAAATAAAAAAATGGAAAAGGTGCAAACCGGTAATCTTAATTTAGATATTGATGACTCCATCCGGATGCCGCTCGATGAGACTGGACAAATGCACGATAATTTTAAAAAGATGATGAACCAAATTAACCAACTAATTTCTGAAAATTATAAAAAACAACTTGCAATTAAGGATTCCGAATTTAAAACACTTCAAGCACAAGTAAATCCTCATTTCTTATATAACACCTTAGAGTCAATTAATTGGTCTGCAAAAATGGAAGGACATCAAAAAATATCTAGAATGGCTGAGTCACTTGGATTTATATTACATGCTTCTATTAATATGAAAGAGTCAGTTATTCCACTACAAAAAGAATTAACGATTGTTGAAAGCTATATAACAATTCAATCATATCGCTTTGAAGAAAGGTTAGTGTTTCACACAGATATACCGAATTCTATTCTACATTGTATTGTTCCTAAGTTTGTTTTACAGCCTTTAGTAGAAAATTCAATCCGTTACGGGCTGCAAAGGATGGTTGGTACTTGTACGATTTCAATTATAGCGAAACAGGTAGGCGACAATATACAAATAACAGTGGAAGATAATGGACCTGGAATGGATCAAGTGTACTTAGCAAAATTGCTGAAAGGTGATTATGAACCACAAGGAACAGGTATTGGTTTGAAAAATATTAATGATCGCATTGAATTATTATTAGGTAGTCAATATGGCATCGAAATCGAAAGTGAAAAAAATTACGGAACTAAGGTGCACATTACTTTGCCTTATGAAAGTGAGGGAGATCATGTACAGAGTGTTATTAGTAGATGACGAGCGAACGATTTTGGAAGGAATCTCAACAATTGTAGATTGGGAGAGTCAGGGAGTATTATTGGCTGGCACGGCTATGAATGGACTCGATGCAATGGAATTCATAACAGAGCAGGAGCCTGACATTGTGATAAGTGATATTACGATGCCAGGATTAGATGGAATTCAATTATTAGAAAAGGTTCGGGAGGATTTTCCTGCAATAAAATGGATATTTTTATCCGGATTTAGTGAATTTGAGTATGCACAAAAAGCGATGCGGTTTGGGGTCAAGCACTATTTACTCAAGCCTTGTAATGAAAATTATATTACACAGGCATTAAGCGATATTGTAAAAGAACTGGAAGAACAAAAACAGAAACACTTATATTTGGAGGACATAGAAAAGAAGGCAGATGAATTTAGTTATCAGGAACAAGAAATTATTTTTAAGGAATTACTAACGAATGTAGAAAGATCAGACGACAAAGTAGATTACTTTAAAAAACTTATGAAAGACAAGTTATCAGTGGAAGGTAATGTTCGATTGCTATTATTTCACCTTGAAAGTCCATATAAATTTGAACGATTAGCTTTATTAAAAGAAACGGTTGCAGAAGTGTTAGGTGTACGTATTTTTATCACGTATACTGGGGTAGGAAATGATTTGATTGTGCTAATTAATGATGATTTAATGGAAGGTCAACTTAAAGACTTAATTGTAAATGTACAAAGCAATTATATTCGTCATGATAAGTTGGGTGCAACGATAATCGTTAGTGACATGTGTGATATATATATGATGAATCAAGTGTATCATGACATGTATAAGCAATTAGGACAACGATTTTATTTAGGTGCTGGATGTATAATTCTACCAAATAATCAACGAGTCTTTAGTAATAATGACAAACTATTATATTCCTATGATATGGAAAAATTAATTTTACTTGTGAAATCCTCCCATTATGAAGATGTACTTTCTGAGTTAGATTATTTGTTCAGTGAAATTGAGGGCTTACAGTTAAAGCCTAGTCTTGTAAAATCCTATTTTATTCAGTTATACCTTGCGATCGCGAAGAAAAGTGTACGTCATTATCAGGAAGATTATTTAATAGAGGTTTCTAGATTGGAAGAGATGGCAACACTAGAAGCTTTTAAACGTTTTTTCGAAGAAGTATGCTTGTATATTATTCAAATTAATAAACAGACAAAAGGGAGTAGATACTCGGCGGTAGTCGCAAGAATGATCGAGGAAATCGAGCGCAACTTAGAGAATCCTACATTATCTCTCCAATGGATGGCTAATGAGAAATTGTTTATGAACTCCGATTATTTAGGTAAGTTATTTAAAAAAGAAGTAGGAGAGAGATTCTCATCTTATGTAACGAATACTAGGATCGAAAGGGCAGTTCGAATTATTGAGCAGGAAAATGATATTAAAGTATTTGAGTTAGCGGAAAGGTTAGGGTTTGGTAATAATTCGCAATATTTCAGCCAGATATTCAAACGAATCACAGGTTGTACGCCATCAGATATTATAAAATCTAGCTAGTTAATAATTTAAGGTTTCCATCTAAGGGTGGAAACTTACTTTTTTCAAAGACTCTTTTCGTAAATTCTGTTGTTTCAAACTTCATAATTGAATGAACATCCGTCGTAGTTTGGAGCATGCTTGACCCGCTCCGGAAATGCACTTCGCGCACCTTAGGGGGGTTAGTGAGGCCACTGAAAAAGTCCGATAAATTTTGAAAAGAGTGAATACCAAAAAATCCATCCCCACTTTCCGCCTAAAAATCAGAAGTAAATCGAACTGGTTTCTCCACTTTTCTATAGAAAAGTAGCAAGATTTTGGGATAGTGTTTTTGAAAAAACTTCATTTTTAACAGACAAAGACTTTTTCAGTGGCCTCGCCGCTAGTCCCGCAGGAGTCGAAGTGGATTTCCTCCGCTGCTAACGGGATTGCTCTTCATGTTGGGTGATTGGAGCTCCAGGCAGCCGACTCCAGCTGAAGCCGTGCCCGCGGAAAGCGACTGCCTGGAGCGGAAATCACGAGCACTACGTTACGCCGCATACTAGCTATTTTACGCAAAAACAGCAATCTTTTAGAAAAGAGCCTTTTTATTAGATATGAAAGCATATAAAGTTCCGCTGAGATGTCTAGCCCCAGACACCCGCAAGCTTTTCTTATTTTGACAACAAATAATCTAGTAATTAATAATTCGGACAAGATTCTTGTCTTTTTTTTAAACACTTACATCTGTTTTGTTTATATTCAGAGTATTAGGAAATCTGATATTATAGTAACTGTAATCGCTTTCAAATTAAAGGGGAGGGAAAAAAATGAAAAAGAATTTATTGATACTTCTTGGTATCGTCATGATGGTATTAGTTTTAGCTGCATGTAATGGTGAAGAAACAACAGGAGATTCAAATGAAAACACAAATGCAAACACGGAGGAACCTGCAACTAATGATAATTCAGATTCAGATAATGAAGCTGATGCTGAAGATATTACACTAAGAATTGCTTGGTGGGGTTCCCAGCCACGACATGATTATACAGTAAAAGTTATTGAAATGTACGAAGAACAACACCCAGGTGTTACGATCGAGCCAGAATATGCTAGCTGGGATGATTACTGGCAAAAGCTTGCTCCTCAAGCGGCTGCAAATGAATTGCCAGATATTATTCAAATGGACTTATCTTATTTAACACAATACGCAGAGAATAACCAGCTAGCTGATTTAAATCAGTTCATAGGAAATCAAATTGATACGTCAAACATTTCTGACTCAATTATTTCTGGTGGTCAAGTTGGCGATGGCGTTTTTGGATTTAACTTAGGGGTTAACGCAGTAGGTTTCCACTACAATCCAGCTTTATTAGAAGAAGTAGGCATTGATGAGATTGCTGATGACTGGACTTGGGATGATTACCAAGAGATGTCACAAAAAGCAGTCGATGCAGGATACTATTTTGATACAGGTTTGAAAGCAGATGTATTCTTTAATTACTACTTACGTACACAAGGGAAACGTCTTTATGCAGCAGATGGTAGTGGATTAGGATATGATGATGATCAACTATTTGTAGATTTCTTCTCAATGGCGGCCGAACAAGTTGAAGCTGAAGCAACGCCAACGCCGGACTTTTTAGCACAACTTGCTGGTCCAGAGGATGATCCAGCAGTAAAAGGGGAAGCAGTTGGTATTTTCCAATGGTCTAACCAGTTTGTTGGATTAGAAGACATTTCAGGATTAGAATTTGACATGGCTCCAATGCCTGGTCCAAATGTGGCAGACGGCTTATTCTTGAAGCCTAGTATGTTCTTCTCAATCTCAGAAAACTCGGCTCAAAAAGAAGCTGCAGCAGATTTCATTAGTTTCTTTGTAAATGATGTTGAAGCAAATAAACTAATTTTAGGTGATCGTGGTGTACCAGGATCTTCTGAAGTAAAAGAAGCACTTAAAGCAGAGATTTCTGCTTCACAAGCTGAAGTATTTGAATATATTGCATGGGCAGAAGAAAATAGTTCTGCAATGGGTCCAGCCGATCCTGCAGGAGCTGGAGAAATTATTGAACTTCTTGACAGCTTATCTGAACAAATGAACTATGGTCAAATTACTCCTGCTGATGCAGCTACTAACTTTAGACAACAAGCAGAAAGTATATTAGGAAATTAAAATCTTTCATGAAACGATAGCTGATCAGCTTGATCAGCTATCGTTCATATACGCTTACTTCAGAAGAAGGGAGATGAGTAAATGAGTACACACGTAAGACAAAATTTGTGGGGATACTTTTTTATTGGTCCATTTATTATTGGGTTTTTAGCTTTTACGATCATTCCAATCCTTGCCTCACTATATTTTTCATTTACATCCTATGATTTATTTTCGGCTCCGCAGTGGATTGGATTTGAGAATTTTAAAAATATGTTTACGAGTGATCCAAGATATCTTCACTCGCTAAAAATAACTTTCATCTATGTTTTTGGAGGAGTTCCGCTACGGTTAGCATTTGCATTGGTAGTCGCGATGTTACTGAATACAGCTTCTAGAGCAGTAGGATTGTACCGGACGATGTATTACTTACCATCATTAATTGGTGGAAGTGTTGCCGTTGCGATTATGTGGCGTAATATTTTTGGTGATGATGGGATCGTTAACTTGGCTTTATTAGGACTAGGGATGGATCCAGTTCGTTGGTTCGGTGATCCAGCAGCAGCATTATGGATGCTAATCGGATTGTCCATATGGCAATTTGGGTCCTCTATGCTTATTTTCTTGGCAGGATTGAAGTCAATTCCACAAAGCTATTACGAAGCTGCAAGTGTAGATGGTGCTAGCTTTTTCCAGAAGTTTTTTAGTATTACAATTCCAATGTTAAGTCCGGTTATTTTGTTTAATGCAATCATGCAGACAATTGCTGCATTTATGACCTTTGTTCCAGCGTTTATTATTTCAAAAGGGACAGGTGGTCCGTTAGATGGTACCCTCCTTTATTCACTATATTTATTTAAACAAGGTTTTGAATTTTTCCACATGGGCTATGCCTCGGCAATGGCTTGGGTCATGCTTGTAATTATTGCTATTTTAACATCGATTATCTTTTTCTCATCACGTTACTGGGTGCATTACGAATCGGAAGGAGGCAGATAACCAATGCGTACATCGGTTGAAAAACAGGTGCAATACAGGCAAAATCGAATTTCCATTAAACCTAAAAAGATTCTATACCACGTACTAGTTGGAGGATTTGCTATCCTGCTGCTTTATCCAGTTATATGGTTATTAATGAGTTCCTTCAAAGTGAGTGAGCAAATTTTTATTACTGCGGACTCTTTAATACCTAATCCGTTTGTCTTAGGTAATTACGCACAAGGATGGCAAGGCTTTGGTGATTACTCCTTTGGTGTGTTCATCAAAAATACGGCGGTTTTTGTATTATTCGTATTAGTCGGCCACTTGATTTCTTGTTCATTAATAGCATTTGGCTTTGCTCGATTGAGATTCATCGGTAGAGGCTTCTGGTTTGCGATTATGATAATGACACTGATGTTACCTTATGAAGTTGTAATGATTCCGCAGTACATCATTTTTGCGAAGCTTGGTTGGCTCAATTCGTTGAAGCCATTAGTAGTCCCGGCCTTCTTTGGACATCCATTTTTCATATTCTTGCTTGTTCAATTTATTCGGACGATTCCACGGGAATTGGATGAAGCGGCAACGATTGATGGATGTAATACCTTTAGCATTTATTATCGGATTATCCTACCATTAATCACACCAGCATTGGCAACGACAGCAATCTTTACGTTCTATTGGACGTGGGATAACTTACTCGGTCCGGTGCTGTACTTGAACAGTCCTGAGAAATATACCGTTTCGATGGCACTGAATATGTTCTTAAGTAATGAAACAGTTTCGAATTGGGGCGCCATGTTCGCCATGTCAGTTGTTACTCTAATTCCGGTGTTTGTGATTTTCTTCATTTTCCAACGTTATGTTGTAGAAGGAATCAGTACGAGTGGTTTAAAAGGATAACGCAGCAACTTGGACGGTTATCTGAGGTAATTACTAGTTGTAGTTACCTCATTACAGTTCCAAAGGGGAAGGGTGGATAATATGGCAGTACTTAATAAATGGTTAGATTGGGTAACCAAAATTGCATACCTTAACATACTATGGATTGCTTTTTCGATAGCTGGATTAGTTGTGTTTGGACTGTTTCCTGCTTTGACAGCTACATTCACTGTTGCGAGAAACTGGGTGACAGGAAAAAGTGACCTTCCCGTATTTCGAACATTTTGGAATGCTTATAAGCAGGAGTTTGTGAAGAGTAATCTATTAGGGTATGTGCTATCTATAATTGGTTATATATTATATCTGGATTTTGTTTTCCTTACTATATCATCAAATGCTTACGTCAGTATGCTAACAATTCCATTTGTACTAATTGCATCCATATTTGTGTTATCGGCACTTTATGTGTTTCCAACTTTCGTATACTACGAAATGAAGCTGTTTCAAGTAATTAAGAATGCTTTTTTTATTATGATTATGAATCCACTTCCTACAATCACAATGGTGATAGGAGTTGGTTCCATTATCATTATATTATGGACATTTCAAGGTTTAGCTATATTTTTCAGCACTAGTCTATTGGCTGTAGTTATAATGTTGGCTGCCCAACGAGCGTTTAAAAAAGTGAATGAAAAGCAGCAACTATATGCTGAACAGACTGCTTCACATGTGATCAAATGACATGTTTGAGAATGGGTGAGCCTTAGTTTGTTTGGCTGCTTTTTATTTATCTTAAAATAAGCACTACAAGCATAGATGGATAGGTCTTGTTCATAATAAGAAAACATTTTTAAAAATTGGACATGATTTCTCCATTTGTCTGATTAGGAGGTAAGTGGTTGAATGGTACATGGAAAGGTTGCGTTAATAACAGGTGCTGGCTCTGGGATGGGGCGCGTGGTTGCTCTACGTCTGGCTAAATCGGGTGCAAAGGTTGTGTTAATCGATCTTCATGAGGAAGCAATCAAAACAACGAAAAGAGAGATTGAACAAATTGCCGGTTCAGCCTTGGCAGTTCCGTGTGATATTTCAAGATCAACAGAAATGAATGCTGCATTTGAACAAGTGGCGAAGAAGTGGGACCGGCTTGATGTTGTGTTTGCTAATGCCGGAATTGTTGGAATGTTGAATTCAATTGAATCGATGGAAGTAGAAGACTGGGAAAAAACGATTAACATTAATGTAACGGGCACCTTTTTAACTGTGAAACATTCGATTCCACTATTAAAAAAACACGGTGGGAGTATTATCATTACCAGTTCTGTAAGTGGAAATCGTGTTTTCTCACAAGCAGGCTTCTCAACCTATAGCACCTCTAAAGCAGCACAGGTGGCTTTTATGAAAATGGCGGCTTTGGAACTTGCTACCTATAAAATTAGAGTGAACGCAATATGTCCAGGTGGAATTAAAACAGGTATTCAAAAATCGATAAAAAAATCTGAACATTTGAATGACATTCGCATTCCTCATAAGTTTCCAAAAGGTGATCAACCATTAGAGCATGATAAAGGAACGCCAGAGCAAGTAGCTGATTTGGTGGAATTTTTAGCGTTTGAAAAATCCTCGCACATTACTGGTACAGAGATTTATATCGATGGTGGAGAGTCGCTTCTTCGAGGATAGCTTCTGAATGAAATATCATTAATAAAAGGCGGAGGGGAACGTCATTGAAAAAGATAGTAGTTTGTGGGATTAGCAACCGGGCGTTGGGGATGTTTATTGAGCCGGTCTTAAACGATTTTCATGAAGGTAACCAGATTGTAGGTTTACTTGATGTAGATCCAAGAAGACTTGAGTTGTGCAAAGAAATCTACCCTGTTTTATCTAATGTACCTGTCTATTACCCAGAGCAATTTCAGCAAATGGTGGAAGAAATAGCACCGAACACCGTAATTGTTGCAAGTAGGGATAACACACATATTGAGTATATTTTACAAGGGCTTGCTAATGATCTAGATGTAATTACAGAAAAGCCGATGGTAACCACTGCGGAGGATGCTCGAAAAGTAATGGAAGCGGAAGCAACTAGTGCTGGCAATGTTACAGTTGCTTTTAATTATCGATATAATGCATTTCATAGAAAAATTAAAGAGTTAATTCTAGATGGTAAAATTGGGCGAATTACTTCGGTAGATTTAAATTGGTATATTGATACGTATCATGGTGCTAGTTATTTTAAAAGATGGAATCGCAAACGTGAATTGTCGGGAGGGTTGTCGATTCATAAATCGACACATCATTTTGATTTAATCAATTGGTGGTTGGATCAAAATCCGGTTGAGGTGTTTGCTTACGGGGCACTAAATTATTACGGAAAAGATGGAGAGTTAAACCCGAGTCCAACTGATAACAGATATTGTGGCACATGCAGTGAACAGCTAAATTGCGATTATTATATGCGCTGGTCTAACCGACGCCATTCGTTAAAAGTAAAAGACGACCATATAAAATCAGACAGTGATAAAGAGCCAAGCTACTCCAATTATCGGCCAGATGCATGTATATTTGACCATGAAATTGATATAGAAGATACATATGTGGCAACTGTCAAGTATGATAAAGGCGCCTTTCTAAGCTATTCAATCAATTTCTCTGTTCCTTATGAGGGATACCGGTTGGCTATAAACGGCACAAAAGGAAGAATCGAAACAACCGAGTATCATGAACCTAGTCGAGTTCCGTTTCCGATTCCAGAGCAAACGATTGATTACTATCCTTTATTTGGTTCAAAAGAAACGATTCATGTTGTACAGTCAAAAGGTGCTCACGGCGGTGGAGACCCACTAATTCAAGAGGAGCTTTTTTTAGGAGTTGACCCAACACGACCTTATAAAATCTTAGCAGGAGCAGAAGCAGGCGCGTACTCCATTGCTGTAGGAGAAGGTGTGTGGAAATCTAGCAAGACAAATCAGCCAGTCCGTGTAGATGAACTATTACAATCAACCGTCATAAAAGATTATTAGTTTACGAGTATGCTATAGTGTTAATAAATTATAGAGATGAGGATAAGGAGGAAGCTAAAGTGAGCAAAGGAAATAGTCATTGGATCATACCAGATGGTTATATCCCGCCAGAAAGTACTGGAGGATTAACAAGTCATGAATCTATTTGTGTATTAAATTGTAACAATGAAGACGCACAACTGTTCATAACGATTTATTTTGAGGATCGAGAACCAATTGAAGAAATAGCAGTAACGGTACAAGGAAAAAGAACGAATCATATACGAACGAGTGGTCTTGCTAAAAGTGGGGAATATATTCCAGTTGGCGTGCCATATGCGATCGAAGTGAATAGCAATATCCCGATTATTATACAATATAGTAGGTTAGATTCTACACAACCAGAACTAGCTTTAATGTCAACGATGGCTTACCCTTTGTAGTATGGTTAAACCACGAAGAAACAGAAAAGGCTAATCACTTCATCCCTCTGATTAGCCTACCTTTAAAATCTCTCAAGTTACTTTAATAGATTTTCCTCTTTTGCTCCAAGACATATTTAAATCACTTGGTAATGCCCATTTAGCATAACACTCAGTTAATGCCTCATTTAATTCTTCTACCCAAAATAGCTTATACTTGTTATCAAAATTAACCATGGTACTAGGAAATGTAGGAATATCTCTTGCAGACTGATGAAGCGCTTGAATGCTCTGCACATGAGTGGTTGCTGCCTCTGGTCCACACAAAATATGTTGGTTCCCTTGCTTTATCGCATCGACGCAAACGCGCAGTTTTGCGAAATAATCATGATCAGGATTGCCATATGATTTTATTGTGCCATCGGAGCAGGTAGCTACGATTGAACGGTTATGTTCATTGTGCGTATAAGTAACCGTAGCCTCCTCAAATTCGAGTTCGAAACAAGGATCTATCCCGTCTTTAATAGCATGTGAAGCATAGAAATAAATGTCAACGTGATCTTCCGTTTTGATATGTAGT
>NZ_JBJGXI010000054.1:0-34352 GCF_045635475.1 Radiobacillus sp. PE A8.2
AGACATCAAAAAAACCTCACTAATAAGTGAGGCGAGTTATTAAGTAACCTATTTTATTTTTACGGCTTTATTACGACGTGTCGATTTGGTTCTTCACCAGCTGAAAGTGTTGAAATCATTTTTACATTTTGTAAAGCTGCATGAATAATTTTCCGTTCGAAAGATGGCATCGGTTCAAGTTTTACCTCTCGTTTTGTACTTATAGCTTTTTCAGCTAAACGATTAGCGAGATTAACTAATGTATCTTTTCTACGTTCTCTGTATCCTTCTGCATCCAATACAACTGTATAAAATTGATCTGTATTTCGATTTACTACTAAATGTAAGAGATATTGTAGTGCATTTAGCGTTTGACCTCTTTTACCAATTAATAGAGCAATTTCAGAACCGGATAAATTAAAGTATACTTGTCGATCTTCCATTTCTATATCCACATTTACATCCAAATCCATGTTTTCAATTACATCTTTTAAATACTTTTTGGCAAGGTCAATATAGTTCTTTTTAAGGGTTGCTTTAACGATCGCAGGCTTTGATCCAAAAATACCTAAGATCCCTTTTTTACCTTCATCTATAATTTCGATGCTTATCTGGTCCTTCGAGGTGTTTAACTTCTGCAATGCTGATTGGACCGCTTCTTCAACTGTTTGCCCAGTAGCAGTCACTTGTTTCACTATTTGCTTCCTCCCGTATCAACATTCTTCATCATTGGTCTACGAATAAACAGTGTTTGTAGAACCATAAAGATGTTACCTACAACCCAATATAAAGCAAGTGCAGATGGGAAAAAGATTGCGACAACACCGATCATGATCGGCATCATGTACAGCATCATTTGCATTTGGGCTGCCATCGGATTATCACTTTTTGGCGTTCCGGACATCATTAACTTTTGTTGTAAGAAAGTTGCTCCTGCAGCAACAATTGGTAAAATGAAGAATGGATCTGGTTCACCTAATTGGAACCATAAAAAGCTATGTTGTTTTATTTCGAACGTACGCATAATTGCGTGGTAGAATGCGATCAAGATTGGCATTTGTACAATTAAAGGTAAACAACCGGCTAATGGATTCACACCATTTTTCTGAAATAGCTCCATTGTTTCCTGTTGCAATTTCTGTTGTGTCTTCGCATCTTTTGAACTGTATTTCTTTCTAACTTCTTGTAGCTGCGGCTGAATATCTTGCATTGCTTTTGAACTTTTTAATTGTTTTATATTCAATGGTAATAAAACTAATCGAATTAAAATAGTAACTAGAACAATCGAGAGCCCGTAGCTTTCATTAAATAAATTAGCTGCTTCTGTTAATAACCATGACAATGGATAAACAAAATAATGGCTCCAAATACCCGTGGTCTCACTTGTAATTTCTTGGTTTACATCCGTACACCCAGAAAGCAGGGCTAGTCCCCCAATTAAGACTATTAAAAGTAGGCCTTTGTTACGCAACATACTTCCTCCTTACTATTTGCTTAAGAATATGTATCCTATAAAATTTTATCATTATTTTTGAAAAAGTATCTATATATAAAGAACAACATCTAAATTAATCAATTTCGTAAAACGCTGCTTATTCGGACATTAGGATACAAGATTTATTCCTTGGATAACAACTTTGTTTTCGTAAGTAAATGCACAAGACTATTTTTCACTTCATGAAAGTTCATATCTTTAGCCGGCATTCTGGCAATAACGACTAAATCATAGTGCCCAATAATTCTATCTTCTACCTCATAAAATGCTTGTCTAAGATAACGCTTTACTTGATTCCGTACAACTGCATTTCCTATTTTCTTACTCACGGATAATCCAATTCGAAAATGTTGTTGTTCCTTCTTCTCTTTATAATATAGAACCAGCTGTCGGTTAGCAAAAGATTTCCCGTATTTAAATACAACTTGAAACTCTTTATTTTTTTTAATGCGATACACTTTTTTCATTTGTTATCACTCCAACAAGCATGGTTCTATAGTTTATTCATAAGGATTACCACAAGAATGGCATTAAAAACATGGAGCGTATTTATTAAATACATTTACACTTCTAGATCAGTTACCTTTTTAAGAAAAAAAAGACCACTGACTGCTTTCAGTGGTCTATGCAGATAATACTTTTCTTCCCTTACTACGTCTACGAGCAAGAACCTTACGGCCATTTTTTGTACTCATACGTGTGCGGAATCCATGAACTTTTTTACGTTTACGGTTATTTGGTTGAAATGTACGTTTCATCTATTATTACACCTCCCTGAGGAATAGAAAAATTCAATCTATCAAGACAGTCCAATATATTATACGTAACCATAGATATTTTTGTCAACTTAATTTCCTAGTCCAGCTACAATTCAAATTTTTCCACTTTAGTCAATTTCAGAACACTAACTCGTAACCATTCACATGCAATAAAAGTTGGATCACCTTGTCCACAAAGAATAAATGGATGCGAATAGCTGTGTTAGGAAAATATATAAGTGACTCACCTATATTAATTATCCACATGATATGTGCACAATCACTTTATCCACATTCGACTCTATTCAACAGTTATTGACAATTTAATAACAAAATATAGTATTGTGGATACATTTTTTCAACAAGTTGTAGTAAATGTGGATAACTGTCGATAAATCATTGCGTTACCTGCATTTATTTGATATTATATTTGTGTTTTAACATTGGATAAAGTGTTATGGAGTTATCTCTTATCCACAAACTGTGGATAAGATGTGGACATCTATTCACATACATGTTTATATAGTTATACACAACATTGTGGAAATAATGAATTTACGTATGAAACCTTCGTAGCAATAACTTTTTTTATCCACAACCTAATTATGTTTGCGATGCCTTTCGATCTTTCTGCACATGAAGTAATTACGGAAGATGGCGAGAGGTTTTTTATTTCCATAATCCTACTATGGAGAGGGGGAAACGATTCGATGGAAAATATTCAAGAACTTTGGTCAAGTACGCTACAATCGATCCAAGAAAAAATCAGCAAGCCTAGTTATGAAACATGGCTTAAAAATACTACGGCTGTTTCATTAGAAGAAGATACTTTAATCATTTCTGCTCCAAATGAATTTGCTAGAGATTGGCTTGAAAGCCGTTATACTGATCTAATCTCTGATTCATTGTTTGAAGTAACCGGTGCAAAGTTAAGAACAAAGTTTATTATCCCTGAAACAGAAAGTGACATTACAAATGATAAACCGGCAATCAAAAAAATACCTGATGTAAAACAAGATGCAAATGAGGATTCACCGAAAACAATGCTTAATTCTAAATACACATTTGATACATTTGTTATTGGTTCTGGTAACCGGTTTGCCCATGCAGCATCACTTGCAGTTGCGGAGGCCCCAGCAAAAGCATACAATCCTTTATTCATTTATGGTGGAGTTGGACTGGGAAAAACACACTTAATGCACGCAATCGGACACTATGTATTAGATCATAATCCATCCGCAAAGGTTGTGTATTTGTCATCTGAGAAATTCACCAATGAATTTATAAATTCTATTCGTGATAACAAAGCTGTTAACTTCCGAAATAAATATCGTAATGTTGATGTCTTACTTATAGATGATATTCAGTTTTTAGCAGGAAAAGAACAAACACAGGAAGAATTTTTCCACACTTTTAATACGTTACATGAAGAAAGCAAGCAAATAATAATATCTAGCGATCGACCGCCAAAAGAAATACCAACATTAGAAGATCGTCTTCGCTCACGTTTTGAATGGGGATTAATTACAGACATTACACCACCTGATTTAGAAACACGAATCGCCATTTTAAGAAAAAAAGCAAAAGCAGAACGATTAGACATTCCTAATGAGGTCATGCTTTATATTGCCAATCAAATTGATACAAATATTCGTGAACTAGAAGGCGCACTCATACGGGTAGTTGCCTATTCATCGTTAATTAATAAGGATGTCGATGCATCTTTAGCAGCTGAAGCTTTAAAAGATATCATCCCATCTAGAAAGCCTAGAGTTATTACAATTGAAGCGATTCAAGAAGTAATAGGCGGGAAATATAATATTAAAATGGAAGAATTTGTTGCTAAAAAGCGTACGAAATCAATCGCTTTTCCAAGACAAATTGCGATGTACCTTTCACGTGAGCTTACCGATTTTTCTTTGCCGAAAATAGGAGAAGAATTTGGAGGAAGAGACCATACAACAGTCATCCATGCGCATGAGAAAATCACGAAAATGATCAGCAATGATCAACAACTGGAACGAGAAATTGAGGATATAAAAGAACGTTTAAAATCTTTATAAATATCCACATGTGAATAACGTGAATAACTTTACTTAGTTACTAACATTCTATCCACAGTTGATTTTACAGTGTTAACTTAGTAAATATACACATATCCACATATTCACAGGCCCTATTACTATTACTACTATCTTTTTATTAATAAAAATAATAAATATAACTTCCACTAGGAGGATTATTTGATGAAATTTATTATCCAACGGGATCGACTGATGGACAGCGTCCAAGATGTTATGAAAGCCATCTCTTCCCGAACAACAATCCCCATCTTGACGGGAATTAAACTTCAAGCAACGGAAGAAGGAATTAAGTTAACTGGTAGTGATTCTGATATCTCAATTGAATCATTCATTCCAAAAGAAGAAGACGGGATCGTCTATGTAGAACAGATTGAACCTGGCAGCATCGTATTACAAGCCAAATATTTTCCGGATATTATTAGAAAAGTACCGGAGAAAATAGTTGAACTACAATCTGATGACCATTATAACGTGACAATTCGATCAGGAAATGCAGAATTCCACTTAAACGGACAAGATGCGGATGAATATCCACAACTTCCTCAACTACAAGCAACGGAAAGCTTTGAGCTACCTATTGATTTGTTAAAAGATTTGATTAAACAAACAGTATTTGCTGTATCGACTGTGGAAACTCGACCAATTTTAACAGGCGTCCATATGAAAATAGCAGAAAGTGAACTGCATTTTGTAGCAACAGACAGTCACCGTCTTGCATCTAGACAAGTACCATTAACCAACCAATTAGATGCATTGCTAGGAACAAGCGTCGTCGTACCAGGGAAAAGCTTAATTGAACTGAACAAAATCTTAGAGGATACACAAGAGACAATAGAAATTAGTGTGACGGAAAACCAAATTTTATTCCGTACAAAGCATTTATATTTCTTATCTCGATTGCTCGATGGCAATTATCCAGAAACATCACGCCTAATTCCAGAACAAAGTAAAACGATTTTATATATTGGATCTAAAGATTTATTGCATGCCATTGATCGTGCATCTTTGCTTGCAAAAGAAAATAGAAATAATGTTGTTCGGTTGCAAACACTGCCTAACAATCAATTAGAAATTAACAGCAATACACCGGAAATTGGAAAAGTTGTAGAGGGAGTCTCAGCAAAATCAATTGATGGAGAAGACCTTAAGATTTCTTTTAGTGCTAAATATATGATGGATGCTTTAAGAGTAATTGAAAGTGATGAAGTAAAGATTGAGTTTACTGGTGCAATGCGTCCTTTCATCATTCGTCCTAAAGACAACGATCATATATTGCAATTAATTTTGCCTGTTCGAACGTATTAAATAATAAATTTAAGGATACTATCACCATTTTTGGTAATAGTATCCTTTTTAGTGAATTTTCACTTTAGGATTGGTCTCATAAGCAAGTTAATATTGCCTTATATTAACGTTTCCTTTTCTTATTAATTAAAGTTTAGTAAAATAGATAGAAGGCATAAGAAAAAAGGTGATTACATGAATGAAAAAATTCTTATCCATACCGACTATATCCCATTAGGTCAGTTTTTAAAACTAGCTAATGTTATTGATTCAGGTGGAATGGTAAAAATATTTTTGGCAGAGTATCCTGTTTACGTAAATGGAGAGTTAGAAAATCGAAGAGGGAGGAAGCTTTACCCTGGTGATAATATTGAGATTGATGAAGTGGGTACTTTTCAAGTGACCAAACGTGATTAACATCCTTCCTATTCACACAAATAACCTAATCGTTCTTTTTTCAATGTTAATTTATCCCAATCATCATTAATTATAGAACGAGAATAGAAAGGGAATTCTGATGCATATTCATCAATTAACATTGAAAAATTACCGTAACTACGATGATCTAAAGCTCAAATTTGATGATAAAATAAACGTAATCATTGGAGAAAATGCACAAGGCAAAACAAATTTAATGGAATCAATCAATGTGTTAGCGTTTACTAAATCGCATCGAACTCCTAGAGATAAAGAACTTATCCAATGGGATAAAGAGTATGCTAAAATAGAAGGTAGTATTTCTAAGCGGAAGCGAAATTTCCCCTTGGAAATTGTTATTTCAGCAAAAGGCAAAAAAGCAAAGTTAAATCATCTAGAACAACGGCGTCTTAGTGATTACATCGGTGCATTGAATGTAGTGATGTTTGCTCCAGAAGATTTAAATCTTGTCAAAGGGAGCCCACAAGTAAGACGGCGTTTTATTGATATGGAGATTGGTCAAATTCAACCAGTCTACATTTATCATTTAGGACAATTCCAAAAAATATTAAAACAACGCAATCATTTTTTAAAAAGCAACCAAAGAAATAAATCCTATGATCAAGTTATGCTGCAAATCTTGACTGAGCAACTGATTGAACATGCAGCAATCATTATAGAAAAACGATTTATTTTCCTGGATTTGTTGCGAAAATGGGCAGCACCTATCCACCATAATATAAGCAGACAGATGGAAAAATTAGAAATAACGTATAATGCTTCCATAAATGTATCAGAACAGGATAATAGGGAAAAAATAGCTAATATCTATATGGAAAAATTTAATGAATTGGAAAACAGAGAGGTAGAGCGGGGGACAACATTATTCGGTCCACATCGGGACGATTTAATTTTTCATGTGAATGGAAAGGATGTACAGACCTATGGATCACAAGGCCAGCAACGGACGACAGCATTATCCTTGAAGCTTGCAGAAATTGAACTGATTCACAGCGAAGTGGGAGAATATCCAATCTTATTGTTAGATGATGTGTTAAGTGAGCTGGACGATTATAGACAATCACTTTTATTACATACGATTCAAGGCAAGGTGCAAACATTTGTATCTACAACGAGTGTCGATGGAATACAGCATGATACATTAAAAAAAGCTGAGTTATTCCGAGTAGAGAATGGAAAAATCGTCGGTTAAGAAAGTGGGGAATATATGTTTATCCATATAGGAAATGACAATGTTATTCGTTCGGACGATGTTATTGCTATTATTGATAATCAATTAGTGAACTCATCAACGATTAATGAACAAATGCTTACAAATCAAAGAAAAGCAAAAAATGTATTTGAATCCACCGAACTAGATGCAAAATCCGTAGTCTTTACAAAGGATTTTATTTATTTTAGTCCTTTGTCCGTGCTAACGTTAAAAAAACGTGCTGGTATACTAGCGACGTTAAGTAAGCTTGATGATTATACAGAAGCAATTGATGAATAAATTATTTTTGAATTGAAATATGTCTGAATTGTAGGTGATTAAGATGGCAATGGAAGAAAATAAACCAAATGAACAAATTTATGATGAAAGCCAAATACAAGTTCTTGAAGGATTAGAGGCTGTTCGTAAACGTCCTGGTATGTACATAGGCTCTACAAGCGAGAGAGGACTACACCATCTTGTCTGGGAGATTGTTGATAATAGTATCGATGAAGCACTGGCTGGTTATTGTGATCATATTCAAGTAACGATCGAAGAAGATAATAGTATCTCAGTTATCGATAATGGCCGTGGGATTCCAGTTGGTACACATGAGAAAACAGGGAGACCAGCAGTAGAGGTTATTATGACAGTGCTGCACGCTGGAGGTAAATTTGGCGGCGGTGGATACAAGGTATCTGGTGGCTTGCACGGTGTTGGTGCATCCGTTGTTAATGCGTTATCGAGTCAATTAGAAGTATTTGTACATCGTGATGGAAATATTTATTATCAAAAATTTGAACGTGGTATTCCTTCAGCAGATTTAACAATAATAGGCGAGACCGAAATAACTGGTACGCGTACAAAATTTAAACCTGATACAGAAATTTTTACCGAAACGATAACTTACAATTATGACACTCTTGCAAATCGAATAAGAGAGTTAGCCTTTTTAAACAAAGGATTGTCGATCTCGATTGAAGATAAAAGACATCAAAAAGAACCGCAAACCTTTTATTATGAAGGTGGAATTCGATCTTATGTAGAGCACTTAAACAGTACACGAGAAGTTTTGCATGAACCATTTTATGCAGAAAAAGAAGAAGATCAAATTACTGTAGAAGTAGCCCTTCAATATAATGATGGATTTGCTAGTAATATATACTCTTATGCAAATAATATTCATACATTCGAGGGTGGAACCCATGAATCAGGTTTTAAAACAGGGTTAACACGTGTAATTAATGACTATGCAAGACGAAATAATTTATTCAAAGAGAATGATCCGAATTTAACCGGTGATGATGTGCGCGAAGGTCTAACAGCAATCATATCGATTAAACACCCTGATCCTCAATTTGAAGGACAGACGAAAACAAAACTAGGTAATAGTGAGGCAAGGACAATTACCGATTCCGCATTTAGTGAATTATTTTCCAAATTCTTATTTGAGAATCCTACGATCGCAAAGACAGTAGTTGAAAAAGGTTTAATGGCATCAAGAGCCCGAGTAGCCGCAAAGAAAGCACGAGAGTTAACGAGAAGAAAAGGTGCGTTAGAGATTTCGAATTTACCTGGTAAGCTAGCGGATTGTTCTTCAAGAGATGCGAAGATTAGTGAACTGTATATCGTAGAGGGTGACTCTGCCGGAGGGTCTGCAAAACAAGGGAGAGATCGACATTTCCAAGCGATTCTTCCATTACGAGGTAAAATTTTAAATGTAGAAAAAGCAAGAATTGATAAAATTTTATCCAATAATGAAATCCGTATGATTATTACAGCTCTCGGAACAGGGATTGGCGAAGATTTTGATATTTCAAAAGCCCGGTACCATAAAATCGTGATTATGACAGATGCCGATGTTGATGGTGCTCATATTCGAACTCTATTATTAACCTTCTTATATCGCTATATGCGTCCTTTGATCGATTATGGTTATATTTATATTGCGCAGCCCCCATTGTTTAAAGTTCAACAAGGGAAAGCTATTCATTACGCGTATGATGATAAGGAATTAGAAAGAATCTTAGGAGAATTACCGAAAGCACCTAAACCGGGATTACAGCGCTATAAAGGTCTAGGGGAAATGAACGCTGTCCAATTATGGGAAACAACGATGGATCCAGACAACAGAACTTTGCTACAAGTGAGTTTAGAAGATGCAATGGATGCCGATTTAGTGTTTGATATGTTAATGGGCGATAAAGTAGAACCGAGGCGTAATTTTATTCAAGATAATGCGCAATATGTTCAGAACCTTGACGTATAACAATTTCGTAGTTATAGAACAAAATGAGTAGAAACAGCGATTGAAAAAGGGAAGTAACGGAATACAATGTAAACGAATCTCTTTTCTGACGGTGATAGGAGTGGTCATGATATGGTGGATAATCAACGTCCACAAGTTCAAGAAATTAATATAGGTAAAGAAATGCGGACATCATTTTTATCCTATGCGATGAGTGTTATTGTTTCAAGAGCACTTCCTGATGTTCGGGATGGTTTAAAGCCAGTTCATCGTAGAATACTTTATGCGATGAATGACTTAGGTATGCATTCGGATAAAGCATATAAAAAATCCGCACGTATTGTTGGGGATGTAATTGGTAAATACCACCCACATGGTGACTCTGCTGTTTATGAAGCAATGGTCCGAATGGCACAGGATTTTAGTTACCGTTACATGCTAGTAGACGGACACGGTAACTTCGGTTCTGTCGATGGTGACCCGGCAGCAGCAATGCGTTATACAGAAGCAAGAATGTCAAAGATATCGATGGAGCTTTTGCGGGATATTAATAAAGATACAATCGACTACCAGGATAACTATGACGGTTCAGAACGCGAGCCTGTTGTGTTACCAGCTAGATTTCCTAACCTTTTAGTTAATGGTGCGTCTGGTATTGCGGTAGGTATGGCGACGAATATCCCTCCCCATCATCTTGGAGAAGTAATTGATTCGATATTAGCAGTAAGTAAACAGCCTGATATTACGATTGAAGAATTGATGGACAATTACATTTACGGACCTGATTTTCCTACTGCTGGCCAAATTCTTGGCAGAAGTGGTATTCGTAAGGCGTTCGAAACTGGGAAAGGTTCCGTAACAGTTCGTGCGAGAGCAAACATCGAAGAGAATGCAAATGGCAAATCTACGATTATTGTGACAGAGCTTCCTTACCAAGTAAATAAAGCTAAGCTAGTTGAAAAAATTGCAGAACTAGCTCGTGATAAGAAATTAGAAGGTATTACCGATTTAAGAGATGAGTCAGATCGTAACGGGATGCGTGTTGTTATTGAGTTACGCCGAGATGTAAATGCCAATGTTGTGTTAAACAATTTATACAAACAAACATCTTTGCAAACAACCTTTGGTATAAATACGCTAGCACTTGTTAATGGACAACCTCAAGTTCTTAATCTAAAAGAATGTTTGCGATATTATTTAGATCACCAAATAGTCGTAATTAAAAGACGAACTGCCTTTGAATTAAGGAAAGCAGAAGCACGCGCTCATATTTTAGAAGGTTTACGGATTGCTTTAGATCATCTTGATGAAGTGATTGCTTTGATTAGACAGTCGCAAACAGCTGATATTGCACGACAAGGATTAATCGAACGCTTTGAATTATCAGAAAAACAAGCACAAGCCATATTAGATATGCGTTTGCAGCGTTTAACTGGCTTGGAACGTGAGAAGATCGAAGAAGAATATGCGGAGCTCCTTAAATTGATTGCCGAATTAAAAGCAATTTTAGCGGATGAAGAAAAGGTATTAGAAATCATTCGTGAGGAACTTATGGAAATAAAAGAAAGATTTAACGATGAAAGACGTACAGAGATCGTGGTTGGTGGTATTGACTTCTTTGAAGATGAAGACTTAATACCAGAAGAAAATCTTATTATTACGTTAACACATCGTGGCTATATTAAACGATTGCCATCATCTACATATCGTGTGCAAAGACGTGGGGGACGTGGTATTCAAGGTATGGGTACCAATGATGATGATTTCGTTGAACATCTCGTTTCATCTTCCACACATGATACGATTCTATTTTTCAGTAATAAAGGGAAGGTCTACAAAGCAAAAGGCTATGAGGTTCCTGAATTTAGCCGAACAGCAAAAGGCATTCCTATTATTAACTTGTTAGAAATTGAGAAAGATGAATGGATCAATGCGATCATTCCAGTAAGTGAATTTGTCGATGATTGGTTCTTATTCTTCACGACGAGACAAGGTGTTTCGAAACGAACAAATTTATCTCAATTTGCCAATATTCGTAAAGGCGGGTTAATTGCCGTAAATTTACGAGAAGAAGATGAATTAATTTCTGTTAAATTGACCGATGGTAACAAGCACATTATGATAGGTACACAAAATGGTTACTTAATTCGATTCCCAGAGGATCAAATCCGTTCTATGGGTCGTACAGCAGCAGGCGTAAAAGGAATATCTTTACGAGGCGATGACCAGGTGATATCGATGGAAATCATAGAAGATGGTCTGCAAGTGTTGAATGTGACAACAAACGGATTTGGAAAGCGGACTCCTGCAGCAGATTATCGCATTACGAATCGTGGAGGAAAAGGAATCTTCACGAGTAATTTAACAGATAAAACTGGTAAGAACGTAGCTGTTAAGGCGGTTACTGGAGAAGAAGATGTTATGATTATCACCGCTTCTGGTGTATTAATTCGTATGCCTGTAGAAGGAATATCTGTAACAGGCCGTAATACACAAGGGGTTAAATTGATTAGCCTGAAAGACGACGAATATGTTGCCTCTGTTGCACGTATTGAAACAGAGGATGAAGTCGAAGAAGAATTAGAAGACGATCTGGCAGATGTGGAACAAGTAGAAACAGATGATCAAGAATAAATAAACATGGTACAAGGGACAGCGATTTAGGTTAAGTAACCAAATCGTTTGTCCCTTTTGCTTTTTCATACATAAAATAGCCGAGTAATCGAGGAATTTTGTCATTCGTGATCGCTAAGAACTTTTGTATAAAAGGATAATCCTCATTCGGCATCGTGTGTAATAAATCTCCCCACCATTCTGTCTCATATCTCGAGATCATACTCAAATTATATAATAATAAGTAGTGATTCATAATTTCATTGTTAGTCGAAATATAATGTTTTTGTTTAGGAAAATAAAAGCTTGATTCATCTAAATGGAAAACACAAGGACCGTTACAACAAGGAGATAATGGCAAAGCCAATTCAACCGCAATAGACTGTGCTTGTTTTTCTGCTTTACAAACATTCGGTAAATAATGCTGCAATTTATTAATGAAGTAGTTTTCTGTAGCATGATGTTCATCTAATAATTGCTCAGGAAAATATAAGCTTTTATCATGAAGGTTCCCTACTTTTAGTACCATGTCTTTCTCCCGGTGTAAACGGAATAATTTATTCATCTCGGGAATGGTAGCGAGGAGCCGATTCATGTCAACTTTGTCATAGTCTAGTTGCTTAATGTGAAATAAATGGTTTGCGAAGTAAGGGTATAACCCTTTTTGTTGGACCTTTACCTCATCTTGCAAAAAGGAATATTGCTGTTTTTTTCTTTTTCTGGTCGACACGCCATGGGCAAGCATTGTTGTATTCTCCGGATAGTCTGGGCGGACTGTCATTAAACATGCTTTAATTAAATGAACCATACCATAAAAAGATAAAATTGGCTGCGTTGTTGTCGCTGCCTGATTAGCAGTTGCATAGAACGTTTGACCGTGTTCAAGGTAATAGAGGAAACGATAGCTATTCTGATAAGATTTTGCCTCTGCATCAGCTAATCCTAACTTATGATAACAATTAGCCAAGTACTTTTGTGCAGTGCTCGCCGATTTTAAATATGTAAGAAAAGTATCAACTTCAGTTTTTAAATCATTCATCGAATCCCCCCTTGTAAACGCTTGATTTTTTATTAGGTAAGAAAGTTTAAAAATTTGAAGATGTCTAGCTCCAGCGCTAAAGCCAAGCGAGACTTCCCTCACCTCATGACACGATAAGTCAACATCGACTCCAGATTTGTTGAAGGTCGACTAAGAGCGGACTTGCCGTCCAACGTCGACATACGCCTTATGCAGGGGCATGTTTCCTTTATCTCCTCGAAAATATAGAACGATTTTCTTCGTGCGAGGTAAAGCTTCGAAGCCTACTCTGGTCCTGCGGTTCAGTCCAGTCCGTACGTCGCTAACCGGCGCTCTGCGCTTTTGTTCTATAATTATCTGATATTTCTGTCAAAACTGAAAAAGGTTGAAAAAGCGTTACGCTTATCGTATTGTAAATAACAATAAGCAATTATATGTGCCTAGTTTTTATTGTAACCAACCAAGTCAATTTCATAAAAATTTGTTAGTAATTGATTAAACTAATCATTTATCATAAATTTAAGGAGGATCAACCATGAGGGCGGACAAATTTGCAAAAGAAGGGCTAACCTTTGACGATGTGCTTCTCGTTCCAGCTAAATCTAATGTTTTACCGAGAGACGTTTCTGTTAAAACTTCATTATCTTCAAAAGTAAACTTAAATATACCTCTAATAAGTGCAGGTATGGATACTGTAACAGAAGCAGAAATGGCAATAGCTATGGCACGCCAAGGTGGTATCGGTGTGATCCATAAAAATATGTCGATTGAAGAGCAGGCAGAGCACGTGGATCGCGTCAAACGTTCAGAAAGTGGCGTTATTACGAATCCATTTTCACTTTCACCGACAAACCAAGTGTTTGATGCGGAACATTTGATGGGAAAATTTCGTATTTCGGGTGTCCCGATTGTTAACAATGAAGAGGAGCAAGTATTGGTTGGTATTTTGACAAACCGTGACTTGCGCTTTATTGATGATTACTCGATTCAAATTGCAGAAGTAATGACAAGTGAAAATCTTGTCACAGCTCCAGTTGGTACAACCTTAGAAGAAGCAAGTAAAATCTTACAAAAACATAAAATTGAAAAATTACCACTTGTAGACGATCAAGGTGTTTTAAAAGGATTAATTACGATTAAGGATATAGAAAAGGTTATTGAATTCCCTAACTCGGCCAAGGATCGACAAGGACGTCTATTAGTCGGTGCAGCTGTTGGTGTCACTGGTGATGCAATGACTCGCATCGACAAGCTAGTGGGTGCCGGAGTCGATGTATTGGTTATTGATACTGCTCACGGTCATTCACAAGGTGTCGTTGACCAAGTACGTCGCGTTAGAGATAAATATCCTGAAATTGATATTATCGCTGGAAACGTAGCTACAGCGGAGGCTACGAAAGAATTGATTGATGCAGGTGCAAATATTATTAAAGTTGGTATTGGACCAGGGTCAATTTGTACAACACGTGTAGTTGCAGGGGTTGGTGTTCCGCAAATTACTGCTGTTAATGATTGTGCTGAAGAGGCACATAAATATGGTGTTCCTGTTATTGCAGATGGTGGCATAAAGTATTCTGGTGATGTTGTAAAAGCATTAGCAGCAGGTGCACATGCCGTTATGCTAGGAAGCATCTTTGCAGGTGTCTCAGAAAGCCCAGGAGAAACGGAAATATTCCAAGGCCGAAGATATAAAGTGTATCGCGGTATGGGTTCTGTTTCAGCGATGAAATCAGGCTCAAAAGATCGTTATTTCCAAGAAACAGAAGAAGCTAAAAAACTAGTTCCTGAAGGTATTGAAGGAAGAGTTGCCTATAAAGGTCCTTTATCAGACACTGTTCACCAATTAGTTGGTGGATTAAGATCTGGAATGGGATATTGTGGTGCGGCAAATTTAACAGGATTAAGAGAAGATGCCCAGTTTATTCGTATGACTGGCGCAGGGCTTCGTGAAAGCCACCCACACGATGTTCAGATTACAAAAGAGGCACCAAACTATTCATAAATGTAATGAATAAGTAAAGGACTGAATCCTTTCAGACGATTCAGTCCTTTACTGTTGCAGGCAAACTAGCATGTTAGTATTAGTTATCGTCTGTGCGTGCGCATTTTGTCCTGTATTCATGGTACAATTATAATGTAAGACATAATATGGAGGCATCCTTTTTAAATGGTAAAAAATATAATAAACAATGATTGGGATCAGGTGTTGCAACAAGAGTTCGTAAAGGAATATTATCAACAACTCAGAGATACGTTAAATGAAGAATATCAAGCACATACCATTTATCCAGACATGTATCATATTTATGAATCTTTGAAACGGACCTCTTTTGCCAAAACAAAAGTAGTAATTCTTGGACAAGACCCTTATCATGGACCTGGACAAGCACATGGGTTAAGCTTTTCTGTACAACCTGATGTAAAGACACCACCATCCTTGCAAAACATATATAAAGAGCTACAAGCCGATTTAGGACATCCTATTCCTAATCACGGCAATTTATATTCATGGGCCGAACAAGGAGTCTTACTTCTGAACACAGTACTTACTGTGCGTCGGGGTCACCCAGCCTCTCACAAAAATTTAGGTTGGCAACAATTTACTGATCAGATTATTTCGTCGTTAAATAAACGTGACCAACCGATCGTGTTTTTGCTTTGGGGCAGACATGCGCAGCAAAAAGCAATGTTGATTGATGCAGATAAACATAAAATCATCACTGCAGCTCACCCAAGTCCATTTTCTGCGCATCGCGGATTTTTTGGAAGTAAACCATTTTCTCGTACAAATGCATTTTTACAACAACTTGGGGAAACTCCTATTAATTGGAGAATTACAAATAAGAGCTAACCAATTAATAGTATAAAAGTAAATGTTATGTAATTTGTCCTAATAAAGGACATTCAACTTTAGATATTCCTGTGATAAAATGATCGATGTGCATACTATTATAGTGGAGGTAGACAAGATTGAAACAAACATTAAGAGTTTCATTTTTGCTGTTAGCAGCGTTACTTATTTCATTTACTTCATTGGTGATCAATCCTAATCAAGCAAAGGCAGAGACATTAGATATTCAAGCTGAATCTGCTATATTAATAGATGCAGAAACAGGTAAAATATTGTTTCAAAAGAATGCGGATTTATTATTACCACCAGCCAGCATGACTAAAATGATGACAGAATACCTTGTTATGGAAGCAATAGCAGAAGGTGAAATTAGCTGGGACACAACAACATTAATAAATGATTACCCATACTGGCTTTCTTCACAAACATCATCGTCTGGTATTGGATTAATTCAAGATAAAGCATATACGGTTAGACAATTGTATGAGGCAATGGGAATAATATCAGATAATGCCACAACAGTTGCATTAGCAGAGCTTATTGCAGGTAGTGAAGGTGCCTTTGTTGAGATGATGAATCAAAAAGCAAAGGAAATGGGACTGCCTGAATATGATTTTGTTAATTCTACAGGATTACCTAATTCATATTTAGAGGATTATGTTCCTGCAGGTGCAGACCCTAATGGAGATGATATGTTATCAGCTCGTTCCGCTGCGCTTTTAGCTTATCACTTAGTTAATGATTACCCTGAAGCATTAGAAATATCAAGTACGTTAACTTCCGAATTAGACGGCCGACAATTAGAAAATTTGAATTGGATGCTACCATGGGAAGGAAATAACTTTGTACAATACGGGTATCCAGGTGTAGATGGCCTGAAAACAGGCTATACCTCAGAGGCAGGATACTGTTTTACAGGAACAGCGGAACGAGATGGTCGTCGTTTAATTTCTGTTGTAATGAAAACAGGTAGCCAAGGCGAACGTTTTATTGAAACAAAAAAATTATTAGAATATGGATTTTCACAATTCACTAATACAGAATTATATCCAACAGGCTATCAAATAGAAGACGAATCTGTTCTACCAGTTGCCAAAGGAAAAGAAGAACAAGTAGAGATTGAAGCAAACAATTCGATATTCACGACGATCAAAACGGGTGATGAAGCGAATTATTCTGTTAAATATACAATGGATGAAACAAAGTTAAATAAAGATGGAGAACTAACTGCTCCAATCGAAAAAGGTGAAAAAGTAGGTACGATGGAACTCGTGTATAATGGTGATGGAGAAAGTGAATTTTTAATTTCTGATCAACATACACTTACCGTTGACGTGATCACAACATCAGGAGTAGAAAAATCAAACTGGTTTATGCTAACGATGGGTGCAATCGGCAATTTCTTTAGTAACATATTCACTACAGTAGCAGATACGGTTTCAGGCTGGTTTAGTTAAGTAAAGGCACTTTTCATGTATGTGAAATTTCATAGTTGAAGTAAAATCCGTCGTAGTGCTAGATGCAAAGTGGCGATAAAGCTTGATAAACAAGTTCGGTGGTTTGGCGGCCACCAGAGCGCTTAGGTGTGACAAAAAGGGCATCATTTGAATTGTGGCCACCAGAGCCCTTATCTAACCAAAAGGCACATGAATAGAATCTATTCTTAGTAGATAAGGGCTCTCATGTCCGCTAAATTATCAAATCTGTGATTTCAAGCGAAATAAGCGCCCTGGTGTCCGCTTAGACCATACCTTTCCGGAGGCGACCAGACCTTCGTACCACACGTTCCGGAAAAGGCGTACTATGAATGGTGCACTTGTACTTTTGAGTGGAAGCACTATCCCAAGTTTACATCGCATTCTAGGATATTTTGCGCAATCATAACATCTTTTAGAAAACAGCCTAAATAAAGAAGCGCAAGCAATATTGGCTAGGCTAAACTTCACCAATGGCTTGCGCTTTTCTTGAAAATTCAAAGATGTCTAGCGAAAGCGGACTACCCCCTCGAGGTCTTAATCCAGGAATCTTTGTGGTAAAGACCAACACATAGATTCCTGGATTAAGCTTGTCGGGGGTGAACAAGGCGCTTGCGCTTTGCTTGTTACATAATATAAAATGGATAAATAATACTTAATAATTATAAAAGTGAATTATTGTCTAATAATAGTATTAAATAGATATCATGGGAGGATATGACTATGTCAAACTTAGGTACGGATCGTGTAAAAAGAGGAATGGCTGAAATGCAAAAAGGCGGCGTTATCATGGACGTTGTAAACGCCGAACAAGCTAAAATTGCGGAAGAATCGGGTGCTGTTGCTGTCATGGCACTAGAACGTGTACCATCAGATATTCGTGCTGCTGGAGGAGTAGCTCGTATGGCTGATCCTACTATTGTAGAGGAAGTTATGAATGCAGTATCTATTCCAGTAATGGCAAAAGCACGTATCGGCCATATCGTAGAAGCTCGTATATTAGAGGCGATGGGCGTAGATTACATCGATGAGAGTGAAGTGTTAACACCAGCAGATGAGGTGTATCATTTAAATAAACGTGATTATACGGTTCCATTCGTTTGTGGTTGCCGTGATTTAGGTGAGGCATCTAGACGTATTGGAGAAGGTGCTTCGATGCTTCGTACGAAAGGTGAACCAGGAACGGGTAATATTGTAGAAGCTGTTCGTCACATGCGTGAAGTACAAGCACAAGTACGTAAATTAATTGGCATGACAGAAGATGAGATCATGACATTTGCTAAAAACTTAGGTGCACCATATGAAGTATTACTTGATATTAAGCGACAAGGTCGCCTGCCAGTAGTTAACTTTGCAGCTGGTGGTATTGCGACTCCAGCTGATGCTGCACTAATGATGCAGCTAGGTGCTGATGGTGTATTCGTTGGATCTGGTATCTTTAAATCGGATAACCCGGAAAAATTTGCGAAAGCTATCGTAGAAGCTACAACACATTATCAAGATTATAAGTTAATTGCAGAAATTTCAAAAGGACTTGGTGTAGCTATGAAAGGGATTGAAATTAGCTCACTAACTCCAGAACAACGTATGCAAGATCGTGGTTGGTAAGTAAGGAAGGTGTTATCATGGTGAAGATTGGTGTACTAGCACTTCAAGGAGCTGTCCGTGAGCATGTCCGTTCAGTAGAAGCATCAGGTGCAGAAGCAGTAGTCGTTAAACGTAAAGAACAGCTTGATGAAATTGATGGCTTAATCCTTCCAGGCGGCGAAAGCACTACAATGCGACGTCTAATTGATAAATATGATTTTTTTGATGCATTAAAAAACTTTGGCACACAAGGGAAACCGATCTTTGGTACGTGTGCAGGGTTAATTTTACTAGCATCAGATATCGTAGGACAAGAAAGTGCTCATCTACAACTTATGGATATGAAGGTGGAGCGTAACGCTTTTGGTAGACAAGTTGATAGCTTTGAAGCAGCTCTTGAAGTTAAAGGTATTGCTGAAGATTTTGAAGCGGTATTTATTCGCGCTCCATATGTAGTAGAAGTTGGCGAAGATGTAGAAGTTCTAGCCGTAGTTAACAATAATATTGTTGCAGCTAAACAGGGGCAATACTTGTGCAGTGCTTTTCATCCAGAATTAACGGATGACCACCGCATGACTGCTTATTTTGTAGAAATGGTTGAAGCAGCTAAGAAAGAACTTGCATCTTAACCATAATTTCGCTATTCTATAAAAAAACATTAAATAATAATGAAGTGATGATAGGAAATAGTAACAGCTTTGCTTTCTTTAGAGAGTCGATGGTTGGTGCAAATCGATGAAAGGAACCTGTGAATCCATCCTTGAACTAGTGTGCAGAACAATTAGTATGCATACTCGGCAGCTTGCCGTTATCGAAACTTAGAGCCGGAAGAATTATTGTTTATTCTTCAATCAGGGTGGTATCGCGGGAAATCAAACTCTCGTCCCTATTTTTATAGGGATGAGGGTTTTTTGTATTGTATAAAGATGAAGAAGGAGGAATTTATCATGTTGGACATGAAACTATTACGAACTCAATTTGCAGAAGTAAAGCAAAAACTTGCGCACCGAGGTGAGGATTTAACGGACTTAGATAAGTTCGGTGACCTTGATGAAAAAAGACGAGGATTACTAGCTGATACAGAAGAATTAAAAGCACAGCGTAATGACGTTTCAAAACAAATCGCTGCATTAAAAAAGGAAAAGAAAGATGCCGATGATTTAATAAAGGAAATGCGTGAAGTAGGCGACAAGATTAAAAGCTATGACACGGAATTAAGAGAAGTAGAAGAACAACTAGAAACATTGTTACTATCTATTCCGAATATACCGCATGAAAGCACACCAGTTGGTGAAAGCGAAGACGATAATGTCGAGGATCGTAAATGGGGAGAAGTACCGTCATTTCCGTTTGAAGCACAAGCACATTGGGATTTGGCTACGAATTTAGGTATCCTTGATTTTGAGCGGGCAGCTAAAGTTACAGGAAGTCGATTTGTTTTTTATAAAGGCCTAGGGGCACGCCTAGAGCGAGCATTAATGAACTTTATGATGGATTTGCATGCGGATGAACACGGATATCAAGAAATGCTACCACCGTACATGGTCAATAAAGCTAGTATGACAGGTACAGGACAACTACCTAAATTCGCTGAAGATGCTTTTAAAGTTGAAGATTGGGAGTACTTCTTAGTTCCAACAGCAGAAGTACCGGTTACCAATTATTATCGTGATGAAATCTTAAGTGGACAACAGTTGCCACAGAAATTTGTTGCATTTAGTGCATCTTTCCGTTCAGAAGCAGGTTCTGCAGGTAGAGATACAAGAGGATTAATTAGACAGCACCAGTTTAACAAAGTAGAACTTGTTCAATTTGTGAAGCCTGAGGATTCTTACCAAGTGCTTGAACAATTAACGAATCATGCAGAGAAGGTGTTGCAATTACTACAATTGCCATACCGAGTGATGCGTATGTGTACGGGTGATTTAGGATTTACAGCAGCCAAAAAATACGATATCGAAGTATGGATCCCGAGTAATGACACGTATAGAGAAATTTCTTCTTGTTCTAATTTTGAAGATTTCCAAGCACGCCGCGCAGGAATTCGTTTTAGAAGAGAAGAAAAAGGAAAGCCTGAATTTGTACACACGTTGAATGGCTCTGGTTTAGCAATTGGCCGTACCGTTTCTGCAATATTAGAAAATTACCAACAAGCAGATGGATCTGTTGTCGTACCAGAAGTATTACGTCCTTATATGGGTGGAATAGAAGTAATTAAATAAAGTAAATTGATGCTGTTGTTATAAGGTTTTAATTACAAAAATATCTAGATGCTAAACATACGCTGTGGAGGGATGTACTGCGGTCGATGAGTCGATGACGGCCACCAGTGCGCTTATCTGTGACAAATGAAGCATTATTAGAATTGTGCGGCCACCAGCGCACTTATTTGGATGAATTTGTTGTTTCAACGAGTTGATATCAGTAAATAAGTGCTGTGGTGGCCGTCAAATCATCAAAACTAAAAATTTCAAGCGAAATAAGCGCTTATATGGCCGTTAAATCCGGCTAACTCGTCTGCTGTTGGTAACAGCTAGACGCATGAGCAAAAATCTCAAGCACTACGTCGTATTTCACTTCAATTATGTAATGTGAAAATTAATAAACGTCAACAAACTTAACAAAAAAATTATATAAATATGTTGACAAGCTATGCATAAATTGATATATTAGTTTTTGTCGGCACGGAGGAATACCCAAGTCTGGCTGAAGGGATCGGTCTTGAAAACCGACAGGGGTGTCAAAGCCCGCGGGGGTTCGAATCCCTCTTCCTCCTCCATAATTATATAGCGCATAAAATTTGGAGATATACCGCTACATTTCGATGTAGCGGTTTTTTAGTGTTTAAATTTAACTGTTATTAAATGGAATATTGTAAAAAAAGAAGGATATTGAAATACAATGTCGAATCATGAAACGTGGTGTAACAATAATGAAAGTCATGTAGGGAGGGAAAGAATGAGAAAGAAGAAAAAATGGACGGTTTTGGTCATCTCCAATAAAAATGAAAAACGGATACGCCAATTAAATATACCGAAAGCATCAGCCTTATTCGCAATCATTTTTCTACTATCATTAGCAGGTTCACTCATTATAACTCAAATAAGGCTTCAACACTTTAGTGAAGAAAATGCTACCCTAACAGAGCATATTAATCAGACACAAGCAGAACTACAACAAGCCAATCAAGAAATTGTTTATTATCAAGAAGAAACGGCTTGGTTGGATGATCAAGTCCTCCAATTAACTGATCTCCAACAGGAATTAAAGGGCATGATTAACTCTATGGACCCTGAATACATTAATGAAGCAAATCTAGATCTTGCAACAGGAGGGGTAGAATACAACTCATTACAAGTAAATGAGCAGGTTCCTGTGGAGAAAGAGGAAACATTACCTGAACAATATGCGCGCTTAAAAGAAAATGTTCCTACTCTATTGAATAACTATAAAAAATCGATAGAAAACTTTCAACAAATCAATGCAGAGTTGAGCCGAACTCCAATATTATGGCCAACTGATGCTACACGAATTACGTCAACGTTTGGTAATCGATCCGATCCTTTTACAACTTCGGATGCTTATCATAGCGGTATGGACATCGCTGGGCCTTATGGAACACCTGTATATGCTACAGCAGATGGTCAGGTATCCTTTGCTGCTCGCAATGGCGGATACGGAAACTCTATCGTTATTAATCACACTTCTATTTTGCAAACGCGTTATGCACATTTAGCTCAAATAGAAGTGGAAGAAGGTCAGCAAGTGAAAAAGGGAGATACAATTGGCTACATGGGATCAACTGGCAGAAGTACCGGCGTACATTTGCATTACGAAGTGATTAAAAATGGTGTGACGATTGATCCATACCCTTACATGACTTTCATGCAGAGATTGAACCAATCCGATACAAAGGAGAATGGAAATGAAAATGAAGAGTAATAAGCAGTTAGACATATTGGATACGGTGGTTGGTGCTGGGTCGACTTTTGAAGGTACAATCAAAACAGAAGGTAGTGTCCGTGTGGAAGGAAAAGTACTAGGTGACATCACTTGTTCTGGTGATTTAACCGTGGGTGCAAGTGGGAATATCGAAGCTAATATTGATGCTCGTAATATTACAATTGCTGGAACTATAAGTGGAAATGTTCGTGCATCTGGGATTGTACACATTGAAAAGAAAGGGCACTTATTAGGTAATGCACACATGAAGGCTTTTATAATCGATGAAGGTGGCATTTTTGAAGGAGAAAGTAAGATGGACGATTTCAATATCGAAGGAAATAAAAAGCTGGAAATCGCAGCAGAATAGGTTTTATGAGATAGCTTAAATTATAAACTTGACATAAAATATATTTACCTGCATAATACTAAAAAATAAAGAATAATCAAAATGCAAAAATCCTTTAGTGTAATTTCATGCTTGTGATTCAACCTCATTTCGTCCTTTTAAGGGAAGGGCGGAGTGGGGTTTTTAAAATGTAAGGAGTGGAACTACGTGTTAAGAAAAGTAGCATTTATTGGTGCCGGTTCGATGGCAGAAGCAATGATTATCGGAATGAAAACAAGCGGATTGTTAAAACCAGAACAAATTAGCGTAACAAATAAGTCAAACCAAGATCGATTAGACTACCTAAATAAGCTTTATCATATTCATACTTCTTCAAATAAACAGGAAGTCATAGATGGTGCCGATATCGTTATTTTAGCAATGAAACCAAATGGTGTTGAAGAGTCGATCAATGAAATTAGACCGTATCTACTTGAAAATCAAATTTTATTATCTGTATTAGCGGGTGTATCAAGTGATTTCATAACAGAAACGATCGGCTTGCAAATCCCAGTGATTCGTGTAATGCCAAACACGTCTGCAACAATTGGACTTTCAGCGACAACTATTGCTGCAGGTAAATATGCGTCACCATTGCATGTTAAGCAAGCAGAACAGCTGTTACAAACAATTGGGACAACGACAGTTGCACCGGAAGATAAAATTGATATTATGACGGCTCTTGCTGGAAGTGGGCCTGCTTATTTCTATTATGCGGTTGAAGCGATGGAGAAAGCAGCAGAAGTACATAACTTAGACAAACATATTGCCAGGGATTTAATTGCCCAGACACTTACTGGCGTGGCGGAAATGTTAAAAGTTTCTGAGGATGAGCCTGCCGAACTACGGAGGAAAATTACTAGTCCAAATGGAGTCACGCAAGCAGCGATTGAGGAGCTAGCATCACATAACTTCCAACAGGCTTTGATTAGTTGTGTAAATCGCGCGGTGGAGCGATCGCAAGAACTTGGTAGTAACTTTACCGTGAAGGAAAAATAAATAACCATAAAAAAAGAAATTGAGCGGTATGGTATGCTCAATTTCTTTTTTTATATAAGGTTGTTGTTAGTACGTAAAATAGCTAGACTCCGTCGTAACGTAGTGCACGTGATTTCCGCTCCAGACAGTCGCTTTCCGCGGGCACGGCTTCAGCTAACTCAGAAGCATAGTGCGCTTCTGAGTGGATCTTCAGCTCGCGCTGTCCCGCAGGAGTCGACTGCCTGGAGCTCCAATCACCCGACGTAAGGAGCAATCCAGTTAACAGCGGAGGAAATGCCCTTCGACTCCTGCGGGACTAGCGGCGTAAGTGAGACCCCGCAGCGCGAAGGCGCGAGGAGGCTCACTAGCCCCCCGCGGAAAGCGAAGGGCATTTCCGGAGCGGGTCAAGCACTCGCCAAACTACGACGCATTTTACTTCAACTTTGAAATGAACAAGGGAATAAAATTTACAACAACCTTCTTATCATATTAGACTGGTTGCCCTGATTTCCATTTTCTAGACTGTTGGATGAAGTGGCCGACTTTTTCTAATACGACTTCAATCGATTCCTCATCTTTAATAACATCATAATCAGCAATATTTATACGTAGCACCGGACAAGCATTAAAGTTGTTAATCCATTCCTCATATCTACCGAACATTTCTTTCCAATAACTAAGTGGTGTTTGTTGCTCCATCGGGCGTCCACGGAGTTTAATCCGATCAACGATATCGTCAAAAGATCCTTCTAAATAAATAAGTAAATCCGGGTGAGGGAAATAAGGTGTCATCACCATCGCGTCAAATAAACTACGGTATGTTTCATAATCAACCGCAGACATTGTGCCTTTTTCATTGTGCATTTTAGCAAAGATTCCAGTGTCCTCATAAATAGAACGGTCCTGTATGAATCCTCCACCATATTCAAAAATGCGTTTCTGTTCCTTAAATCGTTCTGCTAGAAAATAGACTTGTAGATGAAAGCTCCATCGCTGAAAATCTGAATAGAAGTTATCAAGGTATGGATTTGTATCTACCTTTTCGAAGGAGGTACGGAAGTTAAGTGCATTAGCTAACGCCTTCGTCATCGTCGATTTTCCAACGCCAACAGTACCTGCTATCGTTATTACACTATCATTTGGAATCTTATAGGTATCTCGTAAACTCATTGTACAACTTCCCCTTTATGCATATGCTTTTCTACTTGATCTAAAATAATTGAAAAATCTGCTTCATGTTTTACAAAATCAACGGTATCCCCATTAATTCGAATCACAGGAATATCAGGATGCATGCTTTCAAATTTATTCATAAATTGTTGGTAATCCTTTGATAGTTGCTCAAGGTAAGAGGCTTGGATATTATGCTCCACTTGTCGACCACGCATTTCAATTCTTTGCAGCAAAGTTTCTAAGCTGGCATCAAGATAGACCATCATGTTTGGCTTAGGCATATCGGCAGTAAGAATGTCATAAACTTTCGCATATTTATCGAATTGCGCCTCTTGCAATGTGCGTTGAGCAAAAATCATATTCTTTGAAATATGGTAATCGGCAATAACTGCCTTGTTTTGTGTTAAATAATACTTTTCGATATCCTCTAATTGTTTGTAACGATTACAGAGGAAAAACATTTCTGTTTGAAAACTCCACGCTTCGATATCATCATAAAATTTCCCCAAAAATGGATTTTCTTCAACGATTTCTTTTAATAAAACAAACTGAAAATGATCAGCTAATCGTTTCGCTAAAGATGTCTTTCCTACACCGATTGGCCCTTCTACGGCAACAAAAGGAAGCTTGTTCATTACTTATCCTCCGATCAAATCCGACAAAATTCTCTATTTTTACAGCAAACTATATTTTATCATAACATATCATAACTAGGACAGTTTCTCAGCAAAACAACAGTTGGAAAATATCGAGAAAAAGAAGAAGCGGTGACTTTCCCTTTTCAATTGGACAATGATTTTGTATAATAAGTAGTACTTGTCTAAACATGGCTCCATAGCTCAGGGGATAGAGCATTGGTTTCCTAAACCATGTGTCGTAGGTTCGAATCCTACTGGGGCCATTATCACTGTCATATCACGGTTTTGACAATTTTGGATGTCGCACGGTCTAGCTGAAAAATAATATAAGCCGTGCGCCATTGATACTCAAATTGTCGGACCTAATAGAACTCCATAAAAAGCCTTTTAATCAAAATTTGATTAGATGGTTTTTTTGTGTCTAACTCCGAGCGCCAGAAATTAGGCGACTTCACGAATCGCCTTAACATGAGTCATCATCCATTCACGAGCTCATCGTGATTCATTCAATTCGCTCCAGTCGCTACGTTGCTAAACGGGCGCTCTACGATTTTCTTATGATCCATCTTTGTACTATTGCTACCTAACCATCATAAAGTAAATGAACGGTGATGCTAAAGCAAGTAGTGACATCACAGAAATAGCAATTCCACCTAATTTATTCTTTTCTTTAAAGCAAGTTCTTGCATAATTACCGCAGAAAATGGCGACGTAAAGCGCTATTGCTCCTAGAATAATTCTACCCATATTAATCCCTCACTTCTGAAAGGTTGGAATCATTAATCATTTTACCAAACTCTAATCGTACTAGATTGTAATTAACCGTGATGTCGGCATTTGGATAGATGTTTTCATTCCAATCAGCTTGTTCATACTGTTCGATGGTTCGAAAATATTTTCTAACAAAAAGTGACCAATAAAATGGTTCTGCTCGATACACTTCTTGTGTTTTTTTTATTAGTTCACTTGCTTTTTTCTCCAATGCTTCTTCAATGGATTTCGACAATAGTTTTTGATATTCTTTATTTTTTGCATAATCGACTAAACTTGGAATTGCAAGTATCTCTATTTGGAAATTAACGGTTACATCAATTTTGGTAGGTTTATTTTTATTATATTTGACCTTTACTTCAGGGGCAGTCTTTTGAGAATAATCAGCTGCAATTCGATATTCGTCGTCTACCGGATCTACATAAGTAGATAATAAATCATCCAAGTTCTGGGTATAATCAAACACTAACGATATTCTCGTTTCCTGACCATCAAGGGTATCAATCATTACCCCTTCTTTAAATACCGCTGATCCCATAAATTGCGTCGTATTACCACCTTGTTGTGGTATTTCACCAGCTATATACTCGTCTTCATAGCCATCATGCTTCGTTTTCCCAATTTCTGTAGTAGCATAAATAGCCAAAAATAAATCGGCATCTCCTTCAGTAATTTGAAAAAAACGATGGATATCAGCATCTGGGATAATGCCAGTTTCTTTTGCCCGGCTAATCATATATTGATAATATTTATGTGGTCTTGTTTCCAATTTAGGATTGTTATTATTTAAAAAAACACTAGCATTTTCTTTGCTAACAATAATTTGTACACCTCTTCGAATCTGCGTTGTTCTACTTGCAGATTGAATAATACGGATAAAATCACCTGATCTTGCTAATTCTTCGGATATGATTAACACCTTTGTTTGGTCTAAGGTTATTTCTTTAGAAACAAACGAGTTAGCAGTATTTGTTGCTGTTAAGATATCTCCACCGGTTAATGTAACAGTTTCCTTTGGGTCTTCAGAGGAACCAGCCCCTACAGTAGAGCCAACTTCAGGATTTGCGATTTGAAACGTAAAACGAAACACACCTTTTTCATCTGTTTTATCTACACCAATAGCAATAACATAAGATTGTTGTTCTAACTCTACTTTGTCATAACATCCTGTGAGAACCAAAAAGATCAATACTATAAAAATACATTTCATCCAGGTCATAATCGCTTTAAATCCCCCTTACTAAAAGCAACAATCCATAAAAGAATAGGAAAAAATATTAATACAGGCGTCATAATATTTAAGAGTTGATCTCTTAACAGCAATTCATTGATTAATGAGTTTTCTGGAAGCAAACCAGCAATGATTGTAAAAAATGCAAAAGGCAATATTAATGGTTCAAATTCATTAATATTGAATACTGCAGCAAATATCCATGTAACGAGATATAAGAATACAATAAATCGGATATAGGCCGCCAACAGCCAAAACACCATAAAGAAAGTTTCTACATTCGTAATAAATTCACCAAAGTTTATATACTGGGTAACATCATGAAACGGAAAGGCAATCTTAGAGATTGAATTATAATCAAATACCATCGTATAGATTAAATAAAATAAAACGATTTCTACCATGACAAAGATACTTCCTAATATTCCCCCAGTTCGAAAACTCTTCGTTTCCTTAAATGTAGTGTAAGCAATCGTTAGAAAAAATAGTTCAGCAAAAAGGGATCCTTTTAATACGCCTTGCGTCAGAATAACGTCAAGTCCTGTACCAAATATCGGAAATATCCGTGGAAATATAGCTTTACTGAAAATTAAGTAAGCTAACAGGAATACGGCAATTTTAACGAGCGGAAGTCCAATAAATGAAGTGAAACCAATCACTTCAAAGCCCTTTTTTGCACAATAACAAGCAACACCGATAAAAATAAAAAATACGATAACAGTTGGTGATTCGGGGAAGTAGAGCAATTTAATTTGTTCAACGTAGTTTCTACTATCAAGTGCTAATGAAAGGAAGGCAAAAAGAAAAATAACAAATCCGAATAGCTTACCGACCAAGGTTCCTAAGATTTGCTCCATTAATTCAATTAAATTTTTATCTTTATACTTTTTTAATAAATAAAGCAGCAAAAGAAATGATGGGAAAATAACGATAAAGGCTACAATTGGAATCATCCAAAAAGCGTTTTGCGCTTTTTGAGCAAGTAAAGAAGGCGTTGTATCAGAAAGTTTTAGTCCAATAAATAGTACTACTATCGCAAACATTTCTTTTGCTTTTAATGTTTTCTCATCTTTCATTTGTGCAAGCCACCTAATAAGTTTCTAAGATTGTTTTTTCTTTTTTTGTAAGTCTTTTGGTTTAATTTGTCCTGGTCGGAAAATTTCTGCTCTTATGGCCTTGCGAAATAACGTATCATGAGGTGATGTAAAACCAGGGGATAAAGGAGAAAAATATGGTACACCAAATGATTTAATCGATGCGACATACATAAACCACATCATAAATGCCCCCATTAAGCTAAACATCCCAAAGATTCCTGCCGCCAGGATAAACAGAAAACGAGTAATCCGAAGCGTGTAGTTAATACTAATGTCAGAAACTGCGAATGATGTAAGGCCGGATACAGCAGAGATAATAACAATGATTGGACTAATAATATTTGCTTCAACTGCTGCTTGTCCCAGTATTAATGCACCAACGATACCAATCGTCGGTCCTAATGGATTAGGAATTCTTATTCCTGCTTCACGAATTAATTCAAAAGCAACCTCCATGATTAATACCTCAAAAATGAGTGGGAAGGGTACCCGTTCTCTTGATGCAGTGATCGCTAATAATAAATCAGGAGGTAACATTGAACTGTGAAAAGTAGCAAGTGCAACATATGTCGCTGAAATCATCGTTGTAAGAAAAAAAGCTAGCATACGTATAATCCTTGTAAAATTACCATACAAAAAACGTAAATATCGATCTTCTTGTGAGTGAAAAAAAGACCAAAAAGTCACAGGGAGAATTAGACAAGATGATGAGTTATCCATGAGTAATACAACGTGTCCATTTTCAATAAAAGATGCCGCCTTATCCGGTCTTTCGGTATATAAAATAGTGGGTACTACGGAATAGGGCCTATCCTCTATTAGTTGTTCCAACAACTCCAGGTTACGGACATTATCAATATCGATTTTATCTAATCTTTCTTTTAAATTTTTTAATATGTCCTCATTTACTAAGTCTTTAATATAAACGAAGTTCAACTCCGTCTTTGAACGACTACCTAGTTGCTTTGCTTCTGTAATTAACTGTTTGTCGTGGATTCTTTTTCGTAGTAAAGAAACGTTAATATATAAAGACTCGGTAAAAGCTTCTTGTGGTCCTTTAATTAGGCTTTCATTTTCAGCCTTGCCAATACTTCGATGTTGAAATTGAGCAACGCCAATGCTATAAGCGGTTGTTTGTCCATCAATAAACAAAATCGCATTACCGCTGTTAATTTCTTCAATTGCGTCCCCTAAAGTAGTAACATCCTTTATGCTTTCTACAGTTATAATATCTTCTAGCTTATCTCCTTCAGCTTCTAATAAAGGACGAATGATTGCCTCATAAATCTTATCACCATTTACAATTGTCCCATAAAAAAATAGATTTACTCTTTTTTTGTTATATTGGGCTGTTAGCTCACGAACGGAGAAATCTTTGTTTGTTCCATAAGAATAGAGTTCTTTGATGTGTTTAGCGTTAGTTTCTAAATCTGATTGGATGGGATCGTTCAGCTTTTTATTGTCTTGTTTTTGCTGTTGACGGTTTGAGTTTCGTCGTTTAATGGTCCTTAACACATCATCACTCCTTGCACCAAAATCTTATTTATTTCTAGTGTTTGTAGGATGTGGGAAATTATGAAATATATACTTTCAATATTAAAAAAAGTACCCTTCAGGTAGACTTTTTAAGTCGTTACCAAAGGGTACTTTTATTTAAACTTCATATCATAAACTTAAGCATCTTTTTTCAATTGTAAATCCATTGTAATCTTCACATCTTTACCTACTAAAACTCCACCGGTCTCTAATGAAGCATTCCAAGTAAGACCATATTCTTCACGATTTAAGCTACCTTCTCCAGTAAAGCCAAATACTTGGTTGCCCCACGGATCTTGTCCTTGCCCTTCAAATACGATTTTGAACGTTTGCTTATTTGTAACACCGTTAAGCGTTAAATCGCCTGATACGTCATATTCCTCGTCAGATGTTTTTACGATATTTGTTGTTTTAAAAGTCATTTTTGGTTTGTTTTCTACATCGAAGAAATCAGCAGATTTTAAGTGATTGTCACGATCTTTACTACCAGTATCAACACTAGCCATATCGATATTAAATTCAATATCAGCTGTAGTTAAATCTTCTGGATCGGCATTAATTGAGGTTTCAAACTCATGAAAAGTTCCTTTAACTTTTGTAACCATCATATGTTTTACTGAAAAATCAATACTACTGTGCGCAGGATCTACGATTAATTTTGTCTTTGACAAGATAAGTCCCTCCATTTAAATAATGTTATTTTTCGTCATTAGCTTACTTTACGTAAGTAAGTATATAATAGTACATTCATAACGTCAAGAGAAATTATTTCGAAACTAGGATATTTTAAAAATGATTATTATAATAACTATTTCCTTATGATAGAGTGAATAAACATAAAAAAATGCAAGCGCTTCCCTTTTCATTTCGCTCAATTAATATTAGAATGGAGATAATAAGCAAAATATTTGTAAAATTAGCAATACGTTTTCTAGTTATTTATAGGCTATTAGTGCAAATGTTTTGTATAATATAGAAAACGTTTACAATATTTCGATGGGGTGATGAGATGGATATGCAACCAATTTCAACAAGAGCAGGTAATCATAATCTGGACAATTACGAAATGAAACGAGAGACATTTAATTGGGATGAAGTGAAGAGAAATTTTAGCTGGTATGAAACTGGAAAAGTAAATGCTGCTTATGAAGCCATTGACCGACATGCAGAAGATCCAAGCAAGAAAGACCAAACGGCACTTTTATATTCTTCGCCAGACCGCGAAGAGAGTTTAACGTTTCATGATCTTAAAGTAAAAAGTGATCAGTTTGCCAACGTATTAAAAGATCATGGAGTTATCAAAGGTGACCGTGTCTTTTTGTTCATGCCGAGGAGTCCTGAGTTTTACGCATGTTTTTTTGGTATTTTAAAAAATGGTGCGATCGCAGGTCCATTATTTGAAGCGTTTATGGAGCAAGCAGTACGTGACCGTTTAGAGGATAGCGAGGCATCGATGCTTATTACTACTCCTGAATTGCTTGAAAGAGTTCCAGAATCTGAATTACCTAATCTTAAGAAGATTATTCTCGTTGGAGGAGAGAAGCAAACATCAACAAAATATATAAGCTATGAACAGGAAATGGATCAGGCTTCAACAGATTTTGATATAGAATGGGTAGACTTAGAGGATGGTATGCTGCTTCATTATACTTCTGGTTCAACAGGAAAGCCTAAAGGTGTATATCATGTACACAATGCAATGATTCAGCATTATGCTACCGGAGATTGGGTAATTGACTTAAAGCAGGATGATATTTATTGGTGTACGGCAGACCCAGGCTGGGTTACTGGAACAAGCTATGGAATTTTCGCTCCATGGTTGCACGGGGTAACAAATGTCATACGTGGTGGTAGATTTACACCAGAAGATTGGTATGGAACGATCGAAAAGCATAACGTATCGATTTGGTATACTGCTCCGACTGCATTGAGAAAACTAGTTAGTGCAGGCTCTGAAGTTGTTAACCAATTCGATATGTCATCTTTAAGACATATTATGAGTGTAGGGGAACCTTTAAATCCAGAGGTTATCACATGGGCACTAAGTACCTTTGATCTTCGTGTGCATGACACTTGGTGGATGACAGAAACAGGTGCGATGTTAATCGTTAATTATCCTACTATGGATATTCGACCTGGATCCATGGGTAAACCGATTCCAGGTGTGGAAGCTGCTATTATCGATAATGAAGGGAACGTGTTGCCCCCAAATCAGATGGGGAATTTAGCAATTAAACAAGGATGGCCGTCGATGATGCGGGCAATTTGGAAAAATCCCGGCAAATTTGAAAGCTATTTTATTAATGGCTGGTATGTATCTGGCGATAGTGCATATATGGATGAGGATGGATACTTTTGGTTCCAAGGCCGACTAGATGATGTAATCAATACATCAGGTGAGCGTGTAGGCCCATTTGAGGTTGAAAGTAAGCTTATTGAACACCCAGCAGTTGCAGAGGCTGGCGTTATAGGTAAGCCTGATCCTGAACGTGGAGAGATCATAAAAGCGTTTATCACATTAAATCCTGGATATGAGAAAAGTGATGATTTATTAGAGGATATTCGTCAGTTTGTAAAAACAGGTCTTAGTGCACACGCTGCTCCAAGAGAAATTGAAATTAAGGATACGATTCCAAAAACACGCAGTGGTAAAATTATGCGTAGATTGTTAAAGTCTTGGGAACTAGGATTGCCAACTGGTGATACGTCTACATTAGAAGAATAATTGATTATAAAATCCCTCACGAGTGTGAGGGATTTTAACTTTTTAGCGACTAATGCAAATAATCTTCATGATCAGTTTTATGTGATTGGGTAATCTCTTCAAAAATATTCTCCTGCTTCTTTTGGTCATCATGATTTGGGTAAATTGGTAGCTGAGAAGGATTTAACATACTCGGGTGAATTAACTTTTTAAATTCACCAACTGTTAATGGTCTGGCATCTTCTTTTAATTCGTAACCTAATTGTCCGTTAGGCTCTAACGTAGCAGTTTTAATGTCCGATAGCTTGCTAATACCTTGCTGACGAACAAACATTTCTAATTGATCTACTGTTAATCTGTTTTTTCGCAACTCATTTGGTTGAAGTTGGCCATCTTTAACAAGGACCTTAGATTTTCCTGTAATGAACTTCTCAACAGCATTTGATTTTAACTGAATCCATTCGATGACTACAAGAGACAGAACAAAAATCATAACAACGACGATTGTTCTTGCAACACTTGTATCAATAATAGGTTGAATGATAACTGAACCGATAGAAATCATAATAACCGTTTGTGCTAAAGTCATTTGAGATATTGATTTTCGTCCGGATATTCGAAGCAAAAGTATCCCGGAGAACACTAATAGGATAGAGTTCAATACTAATTGTATATCCAATTAATTCACCCTTTATGGTTATTTCTGCTTAGTTTAAACAACGCTGTTTGTTTTACTCAAGCTCTAAATGGATTTTAAGGGATAGAAGAAGAAGATTGTTGTTATTACGCAAGATAGCTAATATGCGTCTTAGTGCGAAGCTGATCACTGATCTTACATGTGCACGCTCCGTCCCTACACTTTGCTTTCCGCG
>NZ_JBJGXI010000055.1:0-31973 GCF_045635475.1 Radiobacillus sp. PE A8.2
CACAAGATAACTTGCAAATCATTTTCTTAACATACTTGATTGTTCTGTTCAGTTTTCAAGGATCAAACCGCTGCGCTTTTGTTTCGGCGACAGCTTTATTACTATACCAAGTCGTGATTGTTATGTCAACAACTTTTTATATTATTTTTTGTCGAATCTGTCAAAAGCGACCTTATCAATATAACATGTTGTTATCTGATAGTCAACAATATTTTTTTGCATTTCAAATCATATTGTTGCTGTCGTTTTTGGCGACGTCTAATAATATACCATCTACAACTAATCATCGTCAACACTTTTTTTAAAAAAACATTAAACAAATCTATTTGCGTTAGTTTTATCCTTCAACAAACCTGTAATCCCGCCATATCCTCCAGTCAAAATGAGAGCAAAAGAAAAGGAGTGCTACTTATCAGACGCTCATCGTATCACTCCATTGTATACTATTATTATTTACTCACTTCGTATTTTCGGTGGTAGATCTTATTCCCTTTTGTTTCTACTGGAACAGCTTTAAGAATTTTCTTCTCTGTTAAGTACTCTACCATAGAACTTAGATCAAATGCATAGTTCGTTATTTCTGGATGAACCTTTAATTCACCAAACGACCACGCTTCTTCACTTTGATTCAAAATTTCGATTAAGTGCTTTGCACAACCCTTTGCTCTAGTGCTAAGTGCAAATTCAATTGCTAGCAGCATTAGCTCTACTTTTTTGCTCGTTTCTTCATTACTACTTATAAATTCTTCATTAAGCTTATATATTTCCAGGTCCATCCGTTTCACCTGGTTCCACACCGTCACTTCCGGATGATACCCTTTTTCAATAATGGCCAATCGTGCTAGATAATGTAGAGAGCGCAATATTCTGCTGTATGAATCAAAATACTGCTTTGTTTCATAAAAATCCTTTGCTTCACTATAACTACGTGTTAATTTAGCAAACTCAATCGCCATCTTAAGTTCGCGTTTATCTTGTGGAAAACGATTGAGTTCATCTTTAAGATTAGCAACATACTCATTATGATCATAAATAATGATCCCCGTAATAATCCATTCAACCGCTCTTCGATATGTGCTTGTATCAATCCATTGTTTTAAAAGTTTCTCATCGACGATATGCATAGCTGCCGTCTTTCCTTCGAATTCATAATGCTTCACATACCACAATTGCTCTGGATCTTTAACAATGATAAGTAAAATTACATCAAAATTGTCCGTCACAGGGCTAATTGGCTTTTTCTTTTCTATAAACAACACACCTAATGTATTTGGCTGACTAGCTCGTTCCTGATAAATCGGACGTAATAGATCTTCCATCACATTTCCCCCAATATTTTACCTTTTGTTACTTTAAAAATGATTCATCGTTAATCACAACAGCTGTTAACGCTACTGTTGAAAATAACTTACTCGTAAATTAGTTCGCTAAAAACAGTAAAAATCCTTTGAATTTATTGATTTTTATTTCACATTCTCCAACATACTTATACGTTAACTATTGTTATAGTTTTAACTTAAAAGTAGCTTTCCCTTATCATTATTGATTAAATTATAGGGAATTTGATAAATAACTATGCTATACTACCATGTGAAAGTGAAGGAGGGAAAGAGTTTGGCGATAAAATATTCAAATAAAATTAATAAAATTCGCACATTTGCCTTAAGTCTTGTTTTCATCGGTATTGCTATTATGTATGTCGGACTCCTTTTTAAAGAAATCGAGTGGTTGATGGTAGTATTCTTTCTTCTCGGTATGCTGTCAATTGTTTTTAGTACCGTCGTATATTTTTGGATAGGCATGCTGTCAACGAGGGCGGTTCAAATCATTTGTCCGAATTGTGATAAACCAACCAAGATGTTAGGTCGCGTAGATGCCTGCATGCACTGTAAGCAGCCTCTGACTTTAGACAAAGAACTAGAAGGCAAAGAATTTGACGAATCATACAACTCCAAAAAACAAAGAAACACTAATACGAATACAACGAAATAAGTACTATTTTTAACAAAAAAACGAAAAGTCCCTCCTATTATCATATAGAAGGGACTTTTATTTATGCATGCTTAAATAATTCTAATTAATGCTTGGCATGGCTAACTGCATGTTTGCAATCCGTACATACTCCGTAGATTTCCATTCGGTGATGAGAGACATCAAAGCCTGTTACTTTCTCAGCTAAAGATTCTACCTCATCCAAGCTTGGATAATGGAAATCAACAATCTTCCCACAAGCATCACAAATGATATGGTAGTGGTCTGATGTGTTGCAATCAAAACGACTAGATGAATCACCGTAAGTTAATTCTCTGACAAGACCTATTTCACGAAATACGCGTAAGTTATTGTAAACTGTAGCAACACTCATATTAGGAAATTTTCCTTCTAACGCCTTGTAGATATCATCTGCGGTAGGATGGATCTTTGCATTTAAAAGATATTCAAGTACCGCATGACGCTGTGGTGTGATTCGAACACCGGAATCTTTTAACCGACCAACAGCTTCTTGAAGTTTTACTTCTGTCACCGTCATGCACCTCACTTTCCTACTTGTTCATAAACATCATCTATATCCACTAGTATATATGTTATAGCAGTTGTTATTGCAATTATTAAATTATAATACTTATAAATAGAATAACCGCTCATGAAACATTCTGTCAATAAAAGTATATATAGTTTTCCGGTCTTTTATGCTAAATATCCACTTTCAACGGCAATTCTTCTCCACCGCTCTGTTTATTTACTAATCTTGCTGCAACAAACAAAAAGTCCGACAGGCGATTCAAATAAGATATGACGATTGGTCGTTCTAGTTCTTCTCCGATTGCAACCGCCAACCTTTCCGCTCTTCGTACTATTGTACGTGATGCATGAAGTCCTGCAGCTGTGGGATGACCGGATGGTAAGATGAAATTTTTCAATGCTGGTAAAGCAGCATCCCAGGCATCGATTTGATTTTCCATTTCATCTAAGTGTGATTGCTGCAGCTTCCATGCTACTTGTTTATCTTTCGGAGTTGCTAGCTCAGACCCGGCATGAAATAGTACGGTTTGCACACGGTGAATCGCTTCTATAAAAGCTTGCTTTCCTTCCCACTCTTGTTCACCTAGTTGACTTAAGGCAAAGCCGATCATTGAATTTGCCTCGTCACATGTTCCATAAGCCTCCACACGCACATCATTTTTAGGTACGCGTGCGCCATAAATCAGCGAGGTCATGCCTTGATCACCAGAACGTGTATAAATGCGCAAACTTAATACCCCCGATCGAGATCAATTTTATTAATATAATCTGTGCCGTTGTTTAAGTAAGTAGACATGTTTGCTTCCAGAATCTCTACTGCCCTCGGTACATAATTTGGTGATTTCGATGATACGTGTGGTGTCATTGTTATTTTTTCGTGATCCCAAAAGGGGTGATCGCTCGGTAAAGGCTCTTCTTCATACACGTCTAAAATAACATGCGCAATCTCTTCGTTCGCTAAAGCTTCTAAAATAACATCCTTGGATACCGCGTCCCCACGTCCCATATTTAGAAACAGCGCAGAAGCTTTCATTTTCTTAAAATGCGCGGCTGTAAAAAATTCTTCTGTTTCTGCTGTACTCGGCAAAATCGAAATTACATAATCCGCTTCCGGTAACACATCCAATATTTCTTGATTTGTAATCATTTGATTAAAATGTTCCTTAGGGCTACCGCTAGTTGAGACGCCGATCGTTTTCATCCGAAACGCCTGAGCTAGCCTAGCTAATTCCTGTCCAATTGCTCCCGCACCAACGATCATCATCGTGCCACCGCCAATTTCTTGCATCGGTACCAGGCGATCAAAAATATGTTTTTGTTGATTTTCAATAAAGGTTTTCGTTTTCCGCTTCACTTGTAACAACATCGATATCGCATATTCAGCCATCGGAATCTTATGTATGCCTTTCGAGTTCGTAACTAATATATTTGCTGCTTTTATTTCAGCCAACGGCATCATTTCTAACCCAGCCGACAACACCGCAATCCACTTCAAGCTTGTCGCTTGGTCAATATGCGCTGGCTGCAAATCTTCACCGTACGTTAGCAAGATTTCCGCATCTGCTAAATAAGGCAAAGCACTTTCTATATCTTCACAAAACTTAAAATCCAAGCTTGGATACTGGTTTATTAATTTTGCTTCTATTTCTTCCGGCAAATTCGTTGTTGATAACACAAGCATAGCACTACCTCCATTACTTTTTCTCTATGATATAACTTTTTAGCAGCTTAACAAAATAATAACTATCTTGGCGTGGTGTGTTGGTGTTTAGATGAGGGAAACCGTGGATTGTGCGGGGCTATTGTGATCATTCGCAGAAAGTTTTCTATAGGGGGTATTCTTCTGATGATCGGACAGCTCTTATTCATTTCAATCACTATACTTGGGTGGTTATCTCCTAATGGGACAGGGATTTTCCATGTTCATTCCTCTCACTTAGCCGATTATCTTCTATTCAGACAAGTCTTTTCCTCTTCCACCCTCACACTTGGCCGTTTATCTTCTATTCGGACAGGTCTTTTCCTCTTCCATCCTCATACTTGGCCATTTATCTCTTAATCGAACATATCTTTCCCTCTTCCATCCCCACACTTGGCCGTTTATCCCCTATTCGGACACGTCTCTCCCTTTTCCTTCTTCATACTTGGCCGTTTATCCCCTAATCGAACATATCTTTCCTGCTTCCTTCCTCACACTTGGCCATTTATCCCCTATTCGGACAAGTCTTTCCATCTTCCTTCCCCACACTTAGCCGTTTAACCCCTAACCAGACATATCTTTCCCTCTCCAACCCTAAAACATGTCCATTCAGTCCCCTAACCAACCCACCTCCGCATCTCGATCCTCAAAAAAATAGCACAAAGCAGATAGCCTTGTGCCCAATCATATATTTATAGGGGAGGTTTCAGGGTTATACTTCACTATATGCCCCTCCCGACACTCTTGTATAGAATCTTTGCCTACTTATGCTAAATTTTCTGGATTTAATTTTTTTAATTCATCGATCACGAATAGGCCATCTTTACGAATTAGTACATCATCAAAGTATATTTCTCCACCGCCATATTCTGGTCGTTGAATTAACACCATATCCCAATGCACAGACGATTGGTTGCCATTCGGTGCTTCGTCGTACGCTTCTCCTGGTGTAAAGTGAAGGCTGCCAGCAATCTTTTCATCAAATAAAATATCGCCCATCGGCTCAGTAATTTTCGGATTTAGGCCGATGGCAAATTCGCCGATATATCTTGCACCTTCATCTGTATCAAGGATTTTGTTTAGCTCTTCCGTTTTATCGGCTGTTGCTTTTACAATTTTTCCGTTCTCAAATGTTAGTGATACATTTTGGAAAGTAATGCCGCGGTATGGACACGGGGTATTATATGTAATCGTTCCATTAACGCTGTCCTTTACTGGCGCGGTGAACACTTCGCCATCGGGAATGTTACGCTTACCAAAGCATCTAACTGCCGGGATATCTTTAATCGAAAACGTTAAATCCGTATCTTTCGCAATGATTCTTACTTTATCAGTCTTGTCCATCAAGTCCTTTAACGGCTGTTGCGCTTCTGCCATTGTTTTATAATCCACCGTACAAACATCAATTAAATAATCATAAAAGCTGTCATAACTCATTTTCGCTTTCTGTGCAAAGCCTTTTGTCGGATAATTTAATAATACCCATTTTTTATTATCAATCAAATAGTCATTAGACGGTTTCATAATTCGTCCCGCCGTTTGAAAATTCTCGGAAGGAATTTCGCCGAATTCAGCATCGTTCTCTTCCCCGATTATTTGCACAAACGCATCAATGTCTTGATACTGGGCCATATTCCATTTGTTCTGCAACTCGAATTTTTCCTCTTTCGCATCCGTAATAAGTAATCTAGTCAGCTCGTCATCAACTAATTCAACGTATGGGATCGCTTCAAGAGCATGTGCCTTCTTAATTAGCTCTTTAATCAACGGTATTGTATTTGCACTACCGGTGAATAGCACCTTTTCATTTTCTTCAATCGTTAAGGAATGCGTTAATAGTAAATCTGCTAATTCTGTTAGTCTTGGATCTCTCATTTGTATATCCCTCCTAAATTTATCTCTTTATTGTTTTCGATCCCAACAGTGATTTTCCTTCCTGCCTAAGTTGGAATATACATCCGCCTTTAGTCGGAGAAAGACAAAAAATATCCCCTGTCCAATTCTAGAACAGAGGATGCTCTTTTTTAATTTAATTCACGGATGAAAGATAGTGCTTCATCTACGTGTCCATCTACTTTTACTTTGCGGTATTCCTTTTGTACGATACCTTCTTTATCAATGATAAAAGTAGAGCGCTCGATCCCCATGTATTCTTTGCCAAAGTTTTTCTTCAGCTTCCATACATCGTATGCTTCCGCTAGTTTATGCTCTTCATCAACTAGTAGCAAAAACGGTAGATCGTGCTTATCGATAAACTTCTGGTGACTCGCTTCTGAATCTGGGCTAACCCCGATAATTACTGCATCTAAATCAGCAAAGCTCTCATGGTTATCACGAAACGCACATGCTTCCGTTGTACATCCTGGTGTATTGTCCTTCGGGTAAAAATACAGAACAACATGCTTGCCACGATAATCAGCTAACTGAACAGTCTCGCCATTACTAGCAGGTAAAGCCATATCTGGTGCTACTTTTCCTATTTCTACGCTCATTTTTATCCCTCCAAATAACTTACTAGTATAAGCGTATCCAATCAGCACGAATCTTACAACTCTTTCGCTCTCTCCTTGTCGACTTCTTGATCCGAATAAGTGCGCTTAGCATTTTGCATAATCCTAAGGAAAAAAGCCGCTGGTAAAATATAACCAATCAGCGCTTCAATTAGTGCCAACAATCTCCCCCAGCCAATTGGTGTAATATCACCATAACCGACAGTCATTAGTGTAACCCCGCTAAAATATAGCGAATGGGCTAGTGTTTCTAATTGACTAGTGTCCTGCAGCACACCGCCCTCCACTAACAACACGCCATTAAATGACAGCACAAAATAAAGCAAGCCAAAGCCGATCAGAACACCAAAGTAGACACATATTAACGTATAAAAAATTTCATAGGAGAAGTAGCTATTGCGATACGATTTTTGAAATACAAATGAATATAAACTGGCCCCTATTAGAAATGTAATTAAACTTATCGCGACGATGGCAATCAACCGTATTCCTCCTCATGCAACAAGCCTTATATATTATTAAGTTATGCATACGATTAGTCTTAGATGAAGAATTATCGCTGACGTCTGCATTAAATTAGCTCACTGTCCTATCACCTACGTTATTGTTATAATGTTAATCGTGAGCGAAATAGTATAATTCGATACCGATAATATGGAGGTTCTATAATGAATATAACGAATTCAGAAAAATTACATAAAGAAGCGACGCAGCATATTGTTGGTGGAGTAAATTCGCCATCACGTGCGTACAAAGGCGTAGGCGGAGGAACACCTATTTATATGGAACGCGCACAAGGTGCTTATTTTTGGGATGTTGACGGTAATAAATATATCGATTTTCTAGCCGCTTATGGTCCGATTATTACTGGCCATGCGCACCCACACATCACAGAAGCGATTACGAAAGCTGCTCAAAACGGGGTGTTATATGGTACGCCAACCGCCCTTGAAAACAAGTTTGCAAAAATGCTGAAAGAAGCAATCCCGTCAATGGAAAAAGTGCGGTTTGTGAACTCTGGTACAGAGGCAGTGATGACAACGATTCGAGTTGCTAGAGCTTATACCGGTCGTGACAAAATCATTAAATTTGCCGGCTGTTATCACGGGCATTCTGATCCCGTACTTGTACAAGCTGGTTCCGGTCCTGCGACACTTGGAAGTCCAGACTCTGCAGGTGTTACGAAATCAACTGCGGCAGATGTGATTACTGTTCCTTTTAATGATGCAGCTGCGCTTAAGGAAGCATTACAGCGTTGGGGTGACCAAGTGGCTGCGGTTTTAGTAGAACCAATCGTCGGCAATTTCGGGATTGTTGAGCCAAAACCTGGCTTCTTGCAGCAAGTCAATGATCTGATTCACGCTGCTGGTGCGCTTGTCATATATGATGAAGTGATCACAGCATTCCGCTTTACGTACGGCAGCGCTCAACAGCTCGTTGGTGTGGAGCCTGACATGACTGCATTAGGCAAAATTATTGGTGGTGGTCTGCCGATCGGTGCTTATGGTGGTAAACAAGAGATTATGGAACAAGTTGCGCCACTCGGACCAGCGTATCAAGCAGGAACGATGGCCGGTAACCCCGCATCCATGTCTGCCGGAATCGCTTGTTTGGAAGTTTTAAAAGAGCCAGGTTTGTATGATCGTTTAGATGAACTAGGCGCGATGCTCGAACAAGGCATCCTCGAACATGCCAAAGAAAATGATATTACAATAACGATTAACCGCTTAAAAGGCGCGCTAACTGTTTATTTTACAGATGAAAAGATAGAAAATTATGCCCAAGCAGAAGCGACAAATGGTGAGCAGTTCGGTCAATTTTTTAAACTAATGCTAGAGCAAGGCATTAATCTAGCTCCGTCAAAGTATGAAGCATGGTTTTTAACTATATCACATACAAAGGACGACATTATTGAGACCTTACATGCAGTTAGTAACGCTTTCCAACAAATGAAAAAATGAATGTTTATGCAGATGAAAACGATTCCTCTTGGTCTCTAAGGGGAGTCGTTACATTATTTGGAATACTTGTATAGTAACTCTCAGTTAAATTACGCTCCACTGAAAGCACAACGACTATTTATACAAAATTATGAATATTAATTGATTTCAGTTAATTTTTATGCTACGATTAATCTGAAAATTAATAATTTTCGATTCATGCTTTTTTTGTCAATTTGTATGACTTCCCTTCAAAGCATGAAGACTCCTGGGCTATTGCTACTTCCGTTGCAATAGCTCCTTTTTTGTCTTTTTTTCTCCTAATTGACACACACGCTTAAAAATGCCGCACATTTTTCTGTTATACTTTTATAAAGTACCTTTGTCAGCTATATGAAGTTGTTTAGCCTGTACATTTTTCAGGTATATTTCTTACAGTCACTTAATATAGTAGCTTGAATGTAAATTGTAATGAAGGATGAGAGAGAATTATGAAACTTGGTGCACGTATGCTTAAAACCGGGTTAGCGGTTGCGATATCAATTTATATCGCAACATTACTTTCGCTACCATCACCGGCATATGCAGGAATAGCTGCAGTATTTGCTTTACAACCGTCAATTTATCGGTCTTATCAAACGATTCTCGATCAGTTGCAAGGCAATGTGATTGGTGTGTTGCTTGCTTCCCTGATTGTGTTCACTTTAGGTAACGATCCGATTGTTGTTGGCTTCACCGCTATTTTAGTTATTGGCATTTGTATGGCATTAAAAATGAATGAAAGTACGATTCCACTCGCGATCGTTGCTGTTATCGCAGTGATGGAAACAACCGAAATGGAATTTATCCAATTTTCCCTGATGCGCTTTTCTGCTTTAACACTCGGTATTGTTGCGGCGTTTATCGTTAATCTCGTTTTTCTACCACCGAAATATGAGACGAAACTGTTTCAACGGATAGATAAAACAACATCAGATATCTTGCAGTGGCTTCGAGTCACAACCCGGCATTTATCCGATGTACCAGCTTTAAAGGAAGAGCTCACGAGGATTGAGGATGAAATAAGGCAAATGGATAATACGTATTTATTTTATAGGGAAGAACGGATTTATTTTAAAAAGAACCGTCTTTCAAAGGCACGAAAGCTTATTTTATTCAGGCAGCTTATCACGACAACTAAGAAATCATTTGAAGTATTGAAAGCCTGTCACCAAATCGAAGACAAGCTCGACAAGATTCCAACCGATTTCCAAACCTTGCTATTGCAAGAAATTGACAAGGTAGTGCATTCCCATGAAAAGCTACTATTAAGTACGATGGGTAGAATAAAAAAACATGATAAAGAAACATTGCGCGAACTGTTGGAACCGGATATCCCTAGATTAATTGAATCACTTATTGAGGTATATCAGGAGAAACAAGCAGATCGTCTGATGCTATTACCATTAGCCTCTCAGCTTATGGAATATCATCAGCAACTGTCACACCTACAAACCTTGTTAAGCAGTTACCAGAAATATCACCAAAATGAACATATTGAAGTACGTCAAAAAGATTAAAAAATCCAGCCAAGATGGCTGGATTTTTAAAAATTAATAGACTGTTTTCGTAAACATTATTTTTATCTTCAAACTTCTGTGGTTTTCTCCGAGAACGCTAAAATTCAAAAATATAAAACTTTAAGCGGCCATATGGTACCTTATTTCACGTAAAATATCAGATTTGATGATTTGGCGGCCACCAGAGCACTTATTTACTGAAAATAGCTAATACAGCATGGGTTTTATTCAAATAAGAGCGCTGGTGGCCGCACAATTCTGATCATGCCCGTTTTATCACAAATAAGCGTCGTGGTGGCCGTCAAGAAGCAACTACCCTATTTCATTCTTTACGCGGGATTTTCATTGCCCCCACAGCTTCTCTAAGCTACACAAGTTCTTTTCTGGAGCGAGTATGAGCACCATGTTATGAGTATATGGGAAAAACGTCAAATAACAATTGCCTTTTTAAAAAAGACATTTTATGATACTTATTTTATGGAGTCAACTCATGTATTACTTTTTACCCGTTAACACCGGCTCGGTACTATCCAATTCCTGCACCTGATACAGCTTATAGTAGTTACCTTTTTGTTGCATTAATTGCTGGTGTGAGCCCGCTTCTTTCACTTGCCCATCTTCTATTAAGACAATTCGGTTCGCATGTGTGATCGTAGATAAGCGATGGGCGACGATAAATGTCGTCCGGTCAGCAGCTAGTTTTTCCAGTGCCTCCTGAATCAGGTGCTCACTTTCCAAATCAAGTGCCGACGTTGCTTCATCTAAGATCAACAATGGTGGATTTTTCAAAAACACCCTAGCAATTGCAACACGCTGCTTTTGACCACCGGAAAGCTTGACGCCTCGTTCTCCGACAAGTGTATCGTACCCATGTGTTAGCCCGGTAATAAAATCGTGGGCATTGGCTGCTTTTGCCGCTTCAACCACTTGTTCATCGGTGGCTTCTGGGTTACCCATTCGAATATTCATCGCAATTGATTCACTGAATAAAATATTATCCTGCAATACCATACCGATTTTATCGCGTAACGATCTTGCCTGCATATTCCGAATATCGAGACCATCGATTTTAATACTTCCTCCGGTCACGTCATAAAAGCGTGGTATTAGACTAATAATCGTCGATTTTCCGCCACCACTCATGCCGACAAATGCGATTGTTTCTCCTCGCGCAACATCTAAACTAATATCTTTTAGTACTAAATCATCCTCATCGCTGTAGCGAAACGTTACCTGTTCAAATGCTACATCACCTTTTACATTTTTTAGCGGTTTTGCGTCTTTTTTATCGACCACATCATAGTCTTCATCAAGAAATTCAAATACACGGTCCATCGATGCAATGGACTGTACAAGTGTCGTCGACGAACTTATTAGACGACGCAGTGGACTATAAACTCGGTCCATATAACCAACAAACGCAGCGATCGTACCAACAGTTAAATCACCTGTAATAGCAATATAACCCGCGAATCCGATGACTAATAATGGTGCAAGGTCAGTGATTGTATTCATTACAGAAAAAGTTAACGCATTCCAAGATGTATGTTTCAATGCTTTATCAAGAAAATTACTATTTTGTCTGTCAAATTGATCTTGCTCATAATCCTCTAAAGCAAAACTTCGCGTTACAGGAATTCCTTGTACACGCTCATGCAAGTGCCCTTGTACCTGTGCTAATGCTTGGGATCTGCTCCGAGTCAGGTTACGTAATCTACCATAAAATATTCTTACCGATAATCCGTATAATGGAAAAAGTGCAACTGCTACTAGTGTTAACCAGCCATTCATTGTAAGCATAATTACGATTGCAATAACGATCGTAAACATATCAAGCCAAATATTCATTAAACCGGTCATGACGAAGTTCTTTGTCTGTTCAACATCATGTATAACCCGGGAAATAATTTCACCAGTCTTCGTCTGCGAATAAAACTTAAGACTAAGTTTTTGGATATGTTCAAACAGCTTTTCCCTAATATCAAATAAAATCTTGTTCCCCGTCCATTGTGCTAAATATTGACGCCAATATTCAATCGGTGGACGCAATACAACAAACACAAAGGTCGTAGCCCCCATGATCCATAATAGCTGATTTAACTTCTCATCATTTGTTAAGCTATCACCACCAATAATATTGTCGATCACATATTTAACGATAAGCGGTAATAATAGTGGGATACCAAATTTAAAGACCCCGATCACAATCGTAAGAAGGATCTTCCATTTGTACGGTTTCACAAACTCCATATATCTTTTTATACTATCCATGAGGTCTCCTCTCTCCTATGCTGCCTAGCACATAACGCTTAGAACTCGAACTGAAAGAACAAAAACCTTGTCAACATATAGTGACAAGGATTGCACTTGGCATTTTGCGTGTTTTTAGAAATTTGATTAGCGAAAGGTTAAGTACATTTCATACCATTGATCAACGAACTCCGGAGCAAATGGACCCTTACTTTGTCGGATCCACCTTATCAGATATTCCAAATTACTATATAAAATCCGATCAATAACCTTTGGGTAATTCATTTGTTGTTTATGAAGCTCATATTCGTCCTCATCTAATAATGTATATGTCATATCAGGAAAAACTTTGACATCTAAATCATAATCAATGTATTTTAGCGCCTCTTCATCATAAACATATGGGGAGCTAATATTGCAATAGTAATAAATACCATCGTTACGTAGCATGCCAATAACATTGAACCAGTATCGGGTATGAAAATAACAAATTGCTGGTTCACGCGTCGTCCACGTACGACCATCACTCTCCGTGACAATTGTTTTATCATTACCAATGATCATCATATTACTATTACTCTTTAACACAAGACTACTTCCCCAAACACGATGAAGCTGACCATTATGTTTATAGCTTTGAATGCGTATATTTGAACCGGGTAGCAGGCCAGCCATCCTATCTTCCTTTCTTCTTAAAATTGAGTGAAGTCAATTTCATAATTACCTTGCACACACATTCATCCGCGGACGGGTAATTCGGACTATAACGATGTGAATTACTAAAATCAGTATTAAGAAATGGACTAAATTGATTAAGTTATTTTTTTGTCATAATTAGTTACTCTACATTATAACGATATTAGTAATAGAATGGAAATGAAAGAGTGGTGAAATAGGAAAAGGAGCTCTCCTTCGTTTCTAGGAGAACTCCATTTTCGTGCATTATTCGGGGAATCGTTTAGTTACTATTTTTTTTGCTGAGACTTTTGGTTTTGCTTTTTTACTTCTTGTGCGTCAGTCTCAGAAGCAAATTCAGTACCGAATTGGCCTGCACCTGCTTGTTGGTTTTGTTGCTTTACTTTTTGTACGTTAGTACCTGCAACTGTTTCATTTGGCTGCTTTTGTTTTTTAGCCATCGTATATCACCTCCGCAACAATTACTTTCTCCAAATGCATTAATGTTATTCCAAATTTTTTTTAAATAAATCTTTACTTCTTTTCAAACTCTCGTTTGGGAATAAACAATTAATAATAACGATAAAATAGAGGGTAAAGTATACGAAAAGAGGGTAAATGATTATGGATCAGGTAAGAGATATGACAGAGTTAATGATGACGGAGAAAACAGATTGGAACAATAAAGAGCTAGAAGTTTTTCATCATTCTTTGTCGCAAGTAGTACCTTATTTAAATCAAGAAGGAACAACGATCTTAAGGGAAATTAACCAAGAAATTATTGACCGCGGTGGCCATAATGATAAAATATAAGCCTTCTTAATAGAAGGCTTATAAATAAGATTGAATTTTTAAATGCGGGACTGGAAATGGGTACTCAGCAAACGTAGCTTGTGGTACAAATGTTGCAAGTTCCTTTTTCAATTCACCATCAAGCACTTCTGCTTCAAGTACATCAATATGCCAAATAACATGTGAAAATACATGTTTAATCTCGGTTAAGGTATCTTTTAAGACAAGCTTAATGCCATAGTTTTCTAAAAACCACTCTGTTAATTTAGTTGCATTAGCATCTGATTTGGATACCATCGGGAATTGCCACATGTTTGCGAGTAAACCCTCGCTTGGTCGTTTTTCGATTAAGTAATTATCTTGGTTGTCCTTAATTACTAATGAAAAATAATCTAGTGATTTTTGTTTTTTAGCTTTCGCTTTGATTGGTAGTGTTTTTTCCGTACCTGCTTCATACGCTCGACAATGTGCTTGTACCGGACAATGCATGCATGATGGAGCTTTAGGTGTACAAATTAAAGCTCCTAATTCCATTAAGCCTTGATTAAATTCAGAAGCCTTGCCTTCTGAAATGATTTGTTTTACACATTCTTCTACAAGTCGTCGGACACTTTGCTTGGAAATATCCTCTTCGATATGGAGGATTCTTGCTAATACACGCATGACATTACCGTCAACAGCGGGCTCTGGCAAGCCGTATGCTATACTTAAGATAGCACCTTTTGTGTATGGACCAACGCCTTTTAATGTGCCAAGCTGTTCCGGATTGTTTGGGACTTTACTATTATAAGTAGAAACTACTTCACGAACTGCATGCTGTAAATTTCTTGCGCGCGAGTAATAACCTAGACCTTCCCAAGCCTTTAATACTTCTTGCTCATCCGCTGCAGCTAACCTGTCTAACGTTGGAAATTTTTCGATAAATCGTTCAAAGTAAGGGATAACTGTATCGACTTTGGTTTGCTGAAGCATGATTTCGGATATCCATACTCTATAAGGGTCTTTATTTTGACGCCAAGGTAAATCGCGTTTTTCTTCGTCAAACCATCGGACCAAATCATGTTGGAACGCTTGTATGTTAAAATTTTTTAATAATAATGTAACTGTTTCTAAATTCATGACCAAACACCCTTCATGATACAATAATTAATAAAGTGCTAGTTCAAAAAGCTGATGCATTTGTAGTAAGCAGATTATATAACGTCTTTTTGAACAACTTCTTAAAGAAGCAACTTGCAAAAGGAGGACCAACTTAATGGATACAGGTACCCATGTTGTAATGGGAGTTGCTTTAGGTGGCCTCGCCACACTGGATCCCATCGTTCAAAATGATCCTGTACTATTTCAGGCTGTGATGATTGGCACGATTGCTGGTTCACAAGCACCTGATTTTGATACAGTTCTAAAACTTAAAAATAATGCAGCATATTTGCGGAATCACCGTGGGATTACCCACTCGATTCCGGCAGTGATTTTTTGGGGACTTTTGATATCAACCATCATTTACGCATTTGTCCCCGAGGTTAGTTTTCTACATCTCTGGTTATGGACAGCTATAGCTGTAATTGTTCATGTGCTTGTAGATGTGTTCAATGCCTATGGCACCCAAGCTTACCGGCCATTTACGAATAGGTGGGTTGCTTATGGATTTATTAGCACCTTTGATCCGTATATTTTTACGCTTCACGTTATCGGGATTGTTGCCTGGTTTTTAGGGGCAAACCCCGGGTATACGTGGTTGCTTATCTATTTCATCATTGCGCTGTATTATGTTAAACGTTATTTGGAAAAGAGAGAATTAGTGAACAAAATTCATGACCGGATTAGTGGTGTAACAGAAATCGCCACTTCACCAACGATGAGACAAAAATCTTGGCGGTTGGCAATAACAACTGAAAACCATTTTTATGTTGGAACAGCTGAGAATGGTCATATCGAAATTGTCGATAAATTTAACAAGGTTCCATTACCAAAAGTTGAGGTAATTGAAAAAGCGAAGGAAGATAAAAATATTTCAGCATTTCTTTCCTTCTCTCCTGTATATCGCTGGGAAATGAACATGTATGACGATTTCACAGAAGTAAGGTTTATTGACTTAAGGTATCGTTCCAAGGACCATTACCCATTCGTAGCCGTTGCGCAAATTGATGACAACATGAGAATAATGAGCTCCTATACCGGCTGGATTTTCTCAGAGCAAAAATTACAGAATAAATTAGTAATTGATTGACAAAAGCGTAGGCGCTATATAGGAATGAAAGGCTGTTGCTGTTTTAGCAGCAGCCTTTATTGAATACTTTTTCGGTTAAACAATTGTTGGTACTTTGGATTATGTTGAACAAACTCATGTAGTCTGGACCCGTAGTTCTCAATCCACTTTCGTACAACCTGTTCGGTAACTTCTTTTCCCTCGTATTGTCTACCTGCTTTAGCACGCGTCGCATCGAAATCCTCCCATAGGAGCTCCACCCACGTTTGTGCCTCGTCCTTTGTTAACGAATCATTTTGTTCTAAAAGTTGGGTTGCCAATCGTTCGAAATTCTCTTGCATAACTACACCTCTATTTAAATGCTTTAACTTACCATTAACAAACGCTAATTATAACACATATCAAACACAGAAATAGCACAAATTAATGAATGCATCCTTAATTGATGCTCAGATCTCTTTTAGGAGGTTTCTGCCATGCGAAATAAAAAGAAAGGGTTCCCTGAAGGACACTTTGACGGTGAACCCCGTGCTAAAGCACCCTATAGTTCTACACGTGCAAACGGAACAATCAATACAAAGCCGCAGCAACGTATGAAGAAATCTGGGCAACGATAATCAGCCTAGGTAAAATTCAGGAGGGATAGATCATGGGCAAAGCACGTCACACACACAAACCGTTTTCCCAAAATCTATATCAAGATCCATTCCAATCACCGAGAGCTAACCCAAAGCATGCGAGTAACCAGGTAAACGGTGAAACACAAAAAACACAAGCCGAGATAATCTTGGCAGTTCAAGCAAATAAAAGAAATTAGTTAGAAAAGCGCAGAGCGCCGTTAGAAACGTAACGACTGGAGCGAATCGACTGAGATAAAGGAATCATGCCCCCGCAAAGGGGGTATGTCGACGTTGGACGACAAGTCCGCTTTTAGTCGACCTTCCATAAAACATGAATCGATGATGACTTATCGTAGGGCGATTCGTGAAGTCGTGTAGTTTCTGGCGCTCGGAGCTAGACACACGAAAAGCGCAGAGCGCCGGTTAGCGACGTACGGACTGGACTGAACCGCAGGAGATAAAGGAAACACGGTGAACGAAGTGAACCGATGTTGACTTATCGTACGGAGGTGAGGGAAGTCTCGCTAGTCGCTGGCGCTCGGAGCTAGACACGAAAAGCGCAGAGCGCCGTTAGAAACGTAACGACTGGAGCGAATCGACTGAGATAAAGGAATCATGCCCCCGCAAAGGGGGTATGTCGACGTTGGACGACAAGTCCGCTCTTAGTCGACCTTCCATAAAACATGTATCAATGATGACTTATCGTAGGGCGATTCGTGAAGTCGTGTAGTTTCTGGCGCTCGGAATTATAAAGAAGGTACAGCTCTTATGGCTGTACCTTCTTTCCTAATATAGAAATCGGTATTGCTTCTGTATCCTCATACTTTTGCCCGAGCAGGTTAACACGATTTCCCCATGCAAATACCCCGTTAATATAGCGAATGATAAAAGTTTGACCTGGGTCGCCTTCAATCTCATATGTTTCGCCTTTTTTGAATTCTTCTGGATTCATCGTATAAGCAATTGCCATTTGCACTTTTCTCTGGTAGACGGCAACTTCATTGATATTTCCCATTTGTTCTGCCTTTTGTGCTTTCTCTTTAAATTTAGCTACTTCTTCACGTAACTCTTCGACTGTATATTCACTATATCTTTTTTCCATTAGCTACCTCCGACTATGTAATACGTTTATTTTACCAATCCTTGTTACAGAAACAAAATAACTCGTGTTGAATCGTTTGGAATTCAAGCTATTATGATTGTATAATTTGAAACATATGCAGATTACAAAGGAGATCACAAAGGAGTTTACATACATGCTGAAATTATTCGTTACTGATCTTGATGGTACATTTTTAGAAACTGGAACTCAAATAAATCCAAAAGATGCTGAAGCAGTACAGCAATTAAAGAAGCAAGGCATTAGCTTTGCAATTGCAACAGGAAGAATGGACCGTGATATTGTCGAAGTACTAAAGGAAATACAAGTTGACGGTCACCGTATCAGTCAAAACGGCGGATTTGTTTATGATACAAATGGCAAACAAATACATGGTGAGACATTTGATTTTGATCTTGGTAGACGAATCCACAAAGCGATTAGTACCCATTCCTCTTATTATTCTGTTACAACTGCAGATGAAGTCTATGTTCCAAAGAAAACAGAACAGATGAAAGAAATTGAGCATCTGCTTTATTTTCCACTATTAGAGGACACTTCTTTAGCAAGCAGCTACCGAGAAAATTTTAGCGCTTCGAAGTTTTCGATTCACGGTGACACAGAAGAAATAGTCGCGATTATGGATCAATTAGCTACTCAATTCAAGACGGAAGCAGAGTGCTATTTATCCGACAAACATTGTGTTGATTTTGTTCCAAAAGGAATTAGTAAGGCGCTTGGGGTACAACGTCTGATCGTCCAACTCGGGCTGAACACAGATGAAATTGCTGTTATTGGTGATTCTTTTAATGATGTGCCAATGTTAGAAATGACACCAAACAGCTATGCAATGGCAGATGCCCACCCAGATGTTCAGAAAAAGGCAAACAAAGTCGTTGGGAATGTGCATGAAGCGATTGCTGATTTAAAAGCAAAAGGGCTGATGTGAGTTTTGGTATCATAAAATTTTCGTTTATGTATTGCGCATGGACTTGAAAAGTCTATATATTGTTGCCGACTTGTCAAAATTAGTCCATGCCAATTCGTATAAAAATTTTCCAAAGCCCACATTTTTGTAGATTTTATTCATACACTTCTTTTAGAGGTGATGAAAAGTGACACGAGTAGCCTATACCGATAGTGACGTTGATTTAATAGCCAGGATGATGCGTGCAGAAGCCGAGGGTGAAGGACGCCAAGGGATGCTTATGGTTGGAAATGTCATCGTGAACCGATTAAAAGCGAATTGTTTAGATTTTAAAGACTTAAGGTCAATACGAGACGTGATTTACCAAGTACAAGGCGGTAACTATTCTTTCGAAGCAGTACAAAAGGGGAATGTTTTTTACAACCGAGCAAGAGGTGTAGAAAAGAAATTAGCCAAGCAAGTTCTAAATTACTGGCGAGAACATCCTTCTAAGTATGCGCTATGGTATTTTAATCCATACGCTGAATGCCCTCCTACATGGTACGGTCAACCATTAACCGGACAATATAAACAACATTGTTATTATGAGCCAGTAGCTGATACATGTGAAGGTGCTTATCGATGGTAATTTCAAAAGCTCCATTCAGGGATAAACATATCTCTTGAATGGAGCTTTTTTAAAATTCTATTCTTGATCAATTGTTTCTAAAAATCGCTCAATTTCGTCCATCTTAAAGCCTTTCTGATACAAGCTTCCCTTCACCTTATATTTGAGCTCGCTTCCAGACGCTTTTTTTGCGAATTTGCGTACGATTTTTTCCCCTTGCAGAACGATTGCATCCCATTCTGCATCTTCGTCTTTTTGCTCCTGTACATCTTCCATTACTATTTCTAATACATTGCCTGAAAAGCCTTTTTGCATGAGATTTTGTTTAAGGGCAATGATTTGTTGCTGAAACGATTTGTTTCTGCTAGCTGTCAACTTTTTATCTACCAATTTTGACGCTTTTTCAACCTGTAATTCAAACGGATAGTGTGTTAATGCTTCATCAGCTATATCAGCTCTAACACCTTTTTCCATTAGCTCTCTTTTAATTAGCATCGGGCCCTTACTCGTCGTATTCATCCTCGTCCTGACGAATGCAATCGCAAATTCTCGGTCGTCTAATAGTCCTTCATCTTCTAATCGCTGCACAACAACGTTAATCTCCTCTATGTCTACCTCTTTTTTCGATAAATATTCCGCTATTTCTTTTTTTGAACGCATTCGGAAGCTTAAAAAGTGTAATGCTAGGGTATATGTTTTATGTAGCGCATCTTTTTGAATCAAGGTTTGTTTGGTCTGGTCGTCAAGCTCCATGCCTTTATGAAGATGGAATTTGATTAATATATCCTCATCGACACTAAATCCATAGGCTTCATCTTCACCTTGTTTCAAAAAGATATTATAACGATGCTTATGTTTCTTTTGTGTGGTGATCCGAGATATAATTTCCAATTTTATTCTCACCTCTCCCTTTTATTTTATCATGAATTGGACTTGCCCGGTTGCCTTGATACATAAGATTCGTTTTTTCACAAAAATTATCTTGCAAAATCAATTTGATGTACGCACAATAAGAGAAAAGGAGGAGATCGATTTTGAATATTGCGATTACTGGTGGGACAGGTTTTGTTGGGCAACAGCTGACAAAGCAATTAGTAAAACAAGGGCACCACGTTTACATCTTAACGCGTTCACCAGAAAAGTATACAAACACATCTTCTATTCTTTTCATCGGATGGCTAAGAGACAATGATCAACCTGTTGCACAATTACCAGAGCTTGATGCAATCGTCAATCTTGCCGGCGATTCTTTGTTTGGTTATTGGACAAAAACGAAAAAGCAACGGATTATCGATAGCCGGATTTCCGCTACCGAGAACGTTCTAACTTTAATAAATAGTATGGATAAAAAACCTTCCGTATTGATCAATGCATCAGCAGTCGGCTTTTATGGTACATCGAAAACAGCAGCATTTACTGAAAAAACAACGGTACCAGCTAACGATTTTCTTGCAACAGTTACTACACAGTGGGAGCAAACCGCACGAAAAGCGGAACGCGAAGGAATCCGAACTGTACTCACCCGTTTTGGCGTCATACTTGGCAACGATGGAGCATTACCGTTAATGACCCTCCCTTTCAAATTAATGATCGGTGGTAAGGTTGGTTCTGGTGATCAATGGATGTCATGGATACATATCGATGATGTTGTTGGCCTGATTATCCATGCAATTCACGATCAAACGATACAAGGACCTTTAAATGCAACAGCACCTCATCCAGTTCAAAACAAACAATTCAGCAAAACATTGGCAGAAGTATTAAACCGGCCCTATTGGTTGCCTGCACCAGCTTTTGCGATACGCACATTTCTTGGTGAAATGAGTACACTGATATTGGATGGTCAGGCCGTTTATCCGGAGGTCGCCACTGATAGCGGATACTCCTTTAAATACCCGAAAATAGAGCAGGCGCTACAAGCAATTTACGCTGAATAATGGTTGGGAAAAATTGTCGTAAATTTGGTTAAAATTTTTATTTCATTTTTTGAATTTATTGTGTAAGATATGATTGACGCAACCAAAGTATTTTATCGCTCAGGTACTACTAGGCGGTGTTGATTAGTAACGCATGGTTATAGAACGAATGATAGATACGGTTAGGGAAGGCAAATGGTGCGCCACCAGTGTAGACTGGTCCTAGTGGGTTCGATTCCCACCCCGAATTTTTGTTGGTCTTTAATAAAAATTCGAGGGTGTAATAGAACTCACTAAGATTCCTTAGTGTTTTTTCACCCTCCAAGCCAGGAGGTTTTTTTATGCTGAAAAAACGTGAATTGCACGATGCACCAGCATTATTCGAATTGATGAGTCATCCAGAAGTATTTCCTTATGTCCGTCACAAGGCCTATTCTTCTGATGAATTTTACTTTTTAACAAAACAAACAATGGAAGCAGAAGAAAATGGCGAATTAATTTCTCGTACGATTGTTGATGAATATAATCAACCAATCGGCACAATCAATTTATTCGATATTGAAGATAACAAAGGCTTTCTTGCAACATGGATCGGTCAGCCCTATTTCGGAAAAGGCTATAACAAGCTTGCAAAAGACGCCTTCTTCAATGAATTATTCTTCATGCAAAATATTGACGCCATTTTTATAAAAATAAGAAAAACCAATGTACGTTCTCTAAAAGCAATTTTAAAGCTATCTTTCGTGTCACTCGGTAACATTTTATTTCCTGAAGTGTACAATAAAATCAATCTTGATTCTTTGGATGATCCAACCTACGAATTGTTTGTCATCCGAAAAGAACAGTACGCTTCTCACCTAGAACAAGTAAATGAAGATGAAGCAGCAGTATAAACCTCACATAACTTGGAAACGATAGTAGTAACATACAGATTTGTCTAGTAACAACTATCGAAAAAATGGAGTAAATTAGCCCCGACAGGCAGTTACTCGATTTCCTAAGAAAGTGAGGTTATCTTATGGGTAAATCAAAAGGCGTACATGAAAGAAACAAAAATACACTATCGAAAACACAAGAAGTGCTATACCAAAAAGAATTTAGAGCAGCAGATCGGATGTACCAATCAACGAAAAAGAAACCATAAGTTGTACACATTCTATAAAGTTTAAGTTATCCACATGCTTGTGCACAATGTGCACAGCTTACATAAAAGCTGATAGAACAACATCTTACATGTGCACAACTTGTGTGTGGATAAAACCCCTGAATTAAGTGGATAACGGGGATAACTTATTAAAATCGTGTGTATAAAAGATTTAATTTGTGGATATTACTGTGTATAAATAGATTGTCCTCAAAAATGTGTAAAAACTGATTCCTCCCCTTTTTCGGAATAGTGGACAATCAACTGCAAAAAGGCTGCATCTTTATGATCAGCCTTTTTGTTTTGTTTTTTTCTAAGAGGTTGTTGTTATGGTGTATTTGAAATAATATCCGTCGTAGTTTGAGAGTGCTAGCCCGCTCCGGAAATACACTTCGCTTTCCGCGGGGGGGGGCTAGTGAGCCTCCTCGCGCTACGCGCTGCGGGATCTCACTTAGGCCACCACTATTCCCGCAGGACAAGGAAAGCTACGTCAGCAATACATCGCACGAAGAAAATTGGGTTGTATTTTCGAGGAGTCGAAGTGCATTTCCTCCGCTGCTAACGGGATTGATCTTTACGTCGGGTGATTGGAGCTCCAGGCAGTCGACTCCAGCGGGAAAAGCGCGAGCTGAAGATCCACTCAGAAGCGCACTTTGGGACTGCGATTACTCGTCCCACCGAAAACATTTGCTTCTGAGTTAGCTGAAGCCGTGCCTGTTTAAAGAAAAACACTTTAAACTAGCGAAAAGCGACTGCCTGGAGCGGAAATCACAAGCACTACGTTACGAAGGAGTTTAGCTAAATTATGAAATTAACACACTAAAAAAAGCCACTCTTTTTAAGAATGACTTTCTTGAGCCTCACCTTGCTCTTGTTTTACTACATATTTGCAGCAATTGTCTCCTTCGGTTAAACAGGATAATCGTTCTACATTATCTGTATCTAGTACTTTCTTTAAGAGAGACATTTCACAATCACAAGGCTGATTATACTTTTTCGAAATAGAAGCAATTGGGCAATTGTACTGCGAAAATTCAATTTCCTCTTGATTTCTAACACTGTATTCGGCCATATATCCACTTTCATTTTGCAAGTGTACGAGTTCATTGACCTTTTCTTCAAGACCCGAGTCAAAGTCGATACGTCTGCCATATTGCTTTTCTAGTCGTTTTTGTCTGTTTTTAAACAAAGTGTCAATTGCTTCTTGACCGTTCATTTCTTCAATGTCCGATAAGAAATCTACCATAATTGTGCCATAATTAGCAGGGAATAACTTCTCCCCAGTTGGAGATAACGAATAATATATAACCGGACGGCCCATTGGTTGTCTAACGGTCCGGGAATTGATTAATCGTTCACCCTCAAGCTTGAATAAATGTTTTCTAATCGCCATTTCTGTAATATCTAGGTGTGTACGCAATTCACTAACCGAGAAGCTTCTATTCTTCTTAAGTAATTCAAGAATCGATTGACGAGTTGAAAGCTGTTGTTCCATCTCCAACACCTACCTTACTTTTATTTTAATTCACATAGTTTGTGAAGTAAATAACAAACTTTTGTATTTGCTATGTATATATTAAAAAGTTGACAAATTCGTGACTTCATTATAGTTTGTGTGATGGGCTGATTATTTTAGTCCTAGGCTTTACCTTATATAAGAAGGTGATTGTAATAGGAATTGTAGTAGTTGACATATGTGATGCCAATTTCATGAGTACGATCGATGTCGAAGGGATTTTGGAATCCGAATACCCTGAGGTTTCCGTGTTATCAAGCGACTGCTTGAGCTTCTGCGGGATGTGTCGACTGAAGCCGTACGCAATGGTAAACGGCAAACGGATTAGCGGAAAGACGCCAGAGGAATGTTTAAATAAGATCAGAGAAGCCATTGAAGAAGAGCTGGCTTTTTATTTATAAAAATTAGCATATAGAAGAAATACTTGTGCAGATTTTCTTCTATATGCTATAATTTTTCTATCACTTTTCGGGGCATTAGCTCAGCTGGGAGAGCGCTTGTCTGGCAGACAAGAGGTCAGCGGTTCGATCCCGCTATGCTCCATCATTTTTTTAAAAAAACGTAGCCTGAAATGCTACGTTTTTTTGTATTACAATTACTTTATAATTAGTGTTCAGACTTTGTTGGTTGTACAATCTTCTAATCGTTCACAATTGCCTCTATCTGTGACAAAACGATTTAATCCAGATTTATACGACCACCTGTGACCTTATTAACGCTAATATATTGATTACAGGTAAATAAGAGTGAGCCCTAGTGTCCGGCAAACCAACACCAATCCTGCTATACCTCTCCTCCATCTACTTACAAATCCAAAAGAAAACCTAACTTAAACTCCACATAGAATGATATAATAGATCTGTTAGATTTTAGCTTTTAGGAGGGATTTTCGTTCATGAAGAAAATTATATTTCTTGTATTAATGATCAGTTCCATCTTGTTAAGTGGTTGTTCGCTATTTGAAGAAGTAAATGACTCGCTAAATTATGTCAATGAGACAAGCGATTATATTAATACAGTTACCCAGTTTGCCGAAGATGCTCCGCAGATGATTCAAGATGCTGCATCAGATTCAGCCGTTAAAGAAGAGTTAACAAATGAGTTAAAAACAATAAAAGACGAAATAGAACAATTCAACGGATTAGATGCACCAGCAATTGCCGAGGATATCAATCAACAGATCGTGAATAAAAATGAAGTGATTTTAGAAGAGATTAATAAAGCACTCACTAACGGGGAACTTGCTCTAGAAAAACTTAAGGAATCGGAGTTATTCCAAATCATCGAAGACGTGACAGGGCTTATGAATCAAATTGAAAATCTAGGATTATAGTACACTCTTACTATACTGTTTATTTTTTACTCGATCCTTTGCTAAATGCAAGGGATTTTTGTTTGCCTTTTTCCTTAATGATCGTTGATCTCTGACCTGATCATTAATATATAATAACAAAGCGTCTCAACCTACAAAGTTGATGACGCTCTTTTTTAAGATTATTTCATATGCGGTTTAGCGTGAACGGTAGTATCTTGTAGTACAGATAACGGTGTGTCATGAATGTAAGCTGGTGCTGGTTTTAACTTTGGTTTACCTCCGAATGGTTGTGGATACTCGACATAATTAAACACGCCTAAGCCGTCCATGCTTGGACCATAAGCCCACCGTCCCTTTGCACTTTCATTTCCTGCGGATAAGTTAAACAATGTGTAGGACACTTCTTGTTTTTCTAATTCACGAGGGAATGTGCTTGGCACGACAACATTTTCTTTTGCTTCTAGCTCTTTAATTGCTGCAATCCACTGGTTTTGGTGCATTGTGTCACGTGCAATTAACCATGATAGCATATCCTTGACGCCACGGTCATCCGCTTCTTCATAAAGACGTACCGCCTGCAAGCGCCCTTGTGATTCTGCATTTAAGTTAGCACGAAAATCAGCTAAAAGGTTACCACTTGCTCCAATATAACTAGCAGTCCAACGATTGCCTACACTATCCACCGGCATCGCACCAAGCCCTGAAACGATTGCGTGCTGTGGATTCGTACCACCTAATATAGCCGCCACCACTGGGTTGTTGACTGCCTCATCTAAATCCACCTCTGGCGCATCGTCTAGAAGTCTTGCGATCATCGTTGCTAGCATTTCAATATGTGCTAATTCCTCTGCACCTGTATCCATTAACAAATCCTTATATTTTCCATTTCCACGTGTGTTAAAACCCTGAAACAAGTATTGCATCGCGACAGAAATTTCGCCAAATTGACCACCAAAGATTTCTTGAAGTTTTTTAGCAAAGATCGGATCTGGTCTCTCAAGCTTAGCATGGTACTGCAATTCTTTAAAGTGATAGAACATATTCTCTTTTCTCCCCTCAGTGAATAAATACATACATTTCTTAGATATGTATGATACTCAAAAAGGTGAGCTATTTGCCCGCCTTTTTGCACTTTGAACGGGTAAAACAACTATATGTTATCACCGATTCTATTTATTATAGAAAATAACGAATGATAATATTTGTTTAGATTAGCATAAATCTTGATTGCCACTTCCTCGTTATATGTGTGCACGGTCAAATTGCGATCATTGACCATGTTCAGTCCAACTATTGCTTCTTCATCAGTTAGGATGTTTGTCTCTCTTAAGCTTCGAATAACAGCCTTTGGAGAAGCTACATCCAATCCTTCTACATCATACAAATATTGTTTTGCAGCTTTCCAGCACGCCTCAAATGTAAATTCAAATCGCTGTATCGATGCGTCACGTTCAATGTCATTAACTTCTTCCAATATGATAAGTTGGTGAAAGGAAACTAGCGCCTTTCGAGCCGATGCTAGTCTTTGGTGGAGTCGCTCCATAATATCCCCTCCGTTTTTACTTTTTTCACTAATTCATTACTTGCACCATTTAAATCTACAATGTCAACTTTATAAGGAATCGTAGACTCTTCTACTTTATCGATTAGTTCCGTCCAATTTGTCGGGGAAACAGATTGTTTAGCTTCAATAGCGATATCAATATCAGAGCTATGTTTTTCCTCATTTCGAGCCCATGAACCAAATAAGTACACTTTAATTCCATCTTCAATTAACGTATCATTCACTATTTGCTTTAACTCATTCAAGATATACTCTCGCAAATATCCTTCAGCCATCTTGCTTCCCCCCTTTTGTAATCATTATATCATGATATCACATATCTATTCTTTCACTTGTATGTTTTCTTTCATCAGAAATACAACAAACGTAAAACAGAAAGCTACCTCAGGCAGCCTTCTGTTTATACTTACACCTCTAATAAGCTTCTTTATATAACTTCTCTAAATCATCAATCGTTTTCCCTTGCATCTGAAAAGAATCAACCTCTTCCCATGTTTCTCCAACTCGAGCAACCTCCAACACATAGTTGACGCCATTTTCTTTTTTGTATAAAACAAACGCATGATTCTCAGAGTTCTGTTTAAAATCATTTGTTTCTTCAATCAATGCGAGCGGTTTAACGACATTTGATGTGGTGATTTTGTTACGCTTTTGAAATTCATAAGCGAACGTTGTGTCCAAAACGGTTAGCTCAGCTTTGTAATATTCTCCTAACTCAATGTCTAATTTAGTGCTAATTTCATCAATCATAAATTCTCTAAAAAATGTCTGTTTATCAAGTTGTTTTTCAACCAGTCCAAAGCGTTCCGGTGCGCTTTCCTCTGTAGCAGCATGAAACTCACTTAAATTAACTTCAACAGCCAAATCGTCTAGTGCTGTCGCTGTATTTCCATCCTCATATACAGGAACGATCGTTACTGTTTTAGTATCTTTTAATGGCTCATATAAGGCATCTATTTTTACTACTTGTTTATCAAAATTCACGAGTGGAATAATTTTCGTTTCATAATCAATTAGTTGTAATTGATTACCACTGTCACTAGTTATCTTATAAGAAAAATCTGAAAAACCATCGTTATCCTTGTGCAGTGGTGTTTCCAATTCCATTTGAAAACTTGCACCAGCAGGCGTCAAACGAATACTATCAACGTTAAACTGATAATCTGACGTCGTGATTTGTTTGTTAATATCGTAAACCAAAATTGACTGTTCCTTCACGACTGGAAATTTAAATTGCCAATTCCCCTGTTTGTTCAACATTTCAGAAAAAGTTAGTGAGATATCGAATTCATCTGGTAAGTCTACAGTTGTTTCGATTTTACCGACCATCACGTCACCTTCACGATGCCAATTCCCTCCTGCTTCCATAAGGTGTTTTCCGTCTATTTGTAGTTCATACTCCGGCTCACTTTGTTCAGCTAAAGCCTGATTCTCTTCATCTAGCGGAACAGCGTATCCAATTACTAGTCTAGCACTATCGTAATAAACATCTGTTACGGTTACTTCTACATTGCGATCTACAGCCGAGTCACCAATTGGCTGAACGAGATTGTTTTCATACGCTTGTTGCAAGCCAATATCATAATGAGATAAGACCGATCCAAGTAAAGGAACATTCGATAACATGTTTGCCATTACGGGCGACACGAACGTTGAACCAATTATCCCAAAAAAGATTATAGCTGCTACGACTAAACCACTTACCCAACGGTACTTTTTTCTTGGTTTTTGTTTTTGTTTATGTTTATGTTTATTAGCTTGATAGATTGCTTCTGTTACTGCAATATCAAGTTTTTGTTCTGGAATCACAATATTATCTACTTTTTCCTTAAACCTCTCATTCATTGACACAGTCTCCTTCCATTTTTGACCGTAAAATATGTAGCGTGCGATGCAGCCTGGACTTCACGGTTCCTTCTGGAATACCCATAATTTCAGCAATTTCGCGATTTGAGTAATCATCATAAAACTTCAAGATGATTAGCGTTTTTTGATTTTCATCAAGTTGGTCAATTAATTCAAATAGATCCAGTTGATCGTCTACGTTTATTTCCTTTTCGGGGAGTGTTTCAAGAACCTCACTTATAATCGGCACGACCTTTTTTTGTTGTCGAAGAAAATCAATCGCACTATTAATCGTAATTCGTTTCAACCACGCCGAGAACTGTTCTGGGTTCTTTAATTTTTCGATCGAGATGAATGCTTTATAGACGGTCTGTTGCACAATTTCGATAGCATTTTGTTCATTTTTCACATACACATAAGCGATCCGGTATATCTTCGTTTTTTCATAAGCTATTATTTTCTCAAAGGCTTGTTTGTTGCCTTTGATTGATTTCTTTACATCAGATTTTGTATACATATTGCCCTCCTCTCCCCTACTAGACTGACCAGGAGATAGATTCGTTCCATTTTCCATTTACTTTTTGGAGTATACACTAGTATGGAGGGCGGCACACGATTATTGATACAAATCCTTTACATGGTTCAGATCGTCGATTAATTGCTTGATTTCATCCTGACTAAGCCTTACAAGTAATTGGTCATATAAAGTAACAATTTGTCCATCTGATTCGTCTTTATGCTTGTCTAAATATGTGTATAATTGATTTAATTGGTTCGGATTTAATGTTGATTCGGTAGAAAAATGTTTGATTGACTTTATGCTAAATTCATTGTTCGCATCATCAAACGCACCGGAAATAATGTTACCGTTCCATTCCATAAGATCACTCCTAAGATATTGGATTTACGATTAGTATCACCCAATTAGCTGACACCATTAGAAAGTTTTATGAATTAGAGGGGGAAATGTCACACATGACCATATCAGAATTAACTAGTACCACGGATTACAAACAAGCATATCCGCTTATGTCAGAGCTTGTAGATCATATAAGTGAACAAGAATATTTAACACTTTTAACGGAAATGCGTAAGGAAGGATATCGACTATTTGGGCTCACATACGAAGAAAACATGGTGGCACTTGCAGGCGCCTCGATCCGAACTGATTTTTTCAATGGCAGACACCTTTGGGTCATGATGTTGTAACCTCGAAGCATGCTCGCTCAAAAGGATACGGCAAACATTTGGCAGCATACCTTGAAGATTTTGCACAAACAGAAAACTGCAAGAAGATTGTTTTATATTCTGGTATGTCTAGAACAGCGGCACATCATTTTTGGGAGAAACATATGAAGTACGAAAAACGAGGTATCGTTTTTAAGAAAGAAATCACTTAACAAAAGCGCAGAGCACCGGTTAGTGACGTACGGACTGGGACTGCGATTACTCGCCCCACCGAAAACATTTGGACTGAACCGTAGGACCAGAGTAGGCTTCGAAGCTTTACCTCGCACGAAGAAAATTGTTCTATATTTTCGAGGAGATAAAGGAAACATGCCGCTGCATAAGGGGTATGTCGACGTTGGACGACAAGTCCGCTTTTAGTCGACCTTCCTTAAAACCTGAACCGATGTTGACTTATCGTGTCATGAGGTGAAGGAAGTCTCGCTAGTCGCTGGTGCTCGGAGCTGGCCGTGGCTAATGCTTAATGTTATCCACATTTAGTATATTTTATAACTCCTTATGCAATAATAAAAGCACCTCACTAGAAGGTGCTTTCTGTTAATGAATTTTATTAAATACCTCATCCAATGTGGCTATGCCATCAATTTCTTCTCCGTCATCTTTTTCAATCGTCCATTCTTCTTTTTCCACAGCCAACTGCTCAGCTTCATTTTTCACATAAGGCAAATGGATCATATACACATGACCACTTTTGCGAATCGTATAGCCCATATAGAACCTTTCTTCTGGCCCTTCTTCTTCAAAAACACCAGCATCATCTAAATGGTAGCGGTCCATCAGTTCACCAAGCGTGTCCGTAAATTGCTGTCTTAGTTCATCTCGAGATACGTATTCCATACCATAACTCCTTTCGATATTCACTAAGGCTTATTGTTTCCGCTACCCTTTATTGTCATCCGATTTTTTTGTAAAAATACTGTTTTAATATGATAAGCTATAGTGAAAAAGTAAGGAGACCCTCTCAAAATGAACGATAAACTAGAACCAATTGAAGCCGCAAAGCTATTTATAAACAAACATTTCCCGGACTGTGATGGCGCATTACTAGCAGGAAGTGTCGTTAGAGGTCAACATACCAAAACATCTGACCTTGATATCGTCGTCTTTGATAAAAAACTTCCTACATCCTATCGGGAATCCTTGATTGATTTCGGCTGGTATATAGAAGTGTTTGCTCACAACTTAATTTCGTATAAAACGTTTTTCCAAAGTGATTATCAACGAGCCAGACCGTCGATGCCACGAATGGTTGCTGAAGGGGTGATTCTGAAAGACAAAGGAGTCCTCGCATCCATCAAACTAGAAGCGAAACAATTGCTAGACAAAGGTCCAGAAGCTTGGTCATTGAAAACGATCGACATGAAGCGATACTTTATAACAGATGCACTGGATGATCTAATAGGATGTACGAATCGCGCAGAAGCACTATTTATCGCAAATGCTTTAGCTATGGATGTTAGTGAATTTGTGTTACGAACAAACCAACAGTGGATTGGTGCTTCCAAATGGGTTGTACGGGCTTTACAGCAGTATGATCAAGCATTTACAGACCAATTTGTAGAAGCATTTGATTCTTTTTATAAAACCGGAAATAAGGACAAAATTATCGAGCTGATTGATGGTGTATTAAAGCCGTATGGTGGACGGTTATTTGAAGGATTTGCTTTGGGGAAGGATTAAAAGCGTAGCTCTAGCATCGGTGTTCCGGTGCTAGAGCTGCGCTTTGATTCTATTTATTTCATTGCACTTGACCGCTTCGTATCATTTCTCGCATTTCTTCTGAAGTATAATATTTACCTTCTTCTATATTCTTTTTAGCTTGTAATAATTTTCGCTTTAACTCCGGGTCTCTTTCAACATCTTCAGCTACTGCAGTTTCAGCTTCTTCTTTGTTATCAATAGCCACAATTTTATACTTTCGTCCGTTTAATTCAAAGGACTGATCTTTATCCCGAACAATATCTTCTAATACCTTCGCAGCCTGTGCATCCACTTTTTTCATACAATAGCCTCC
>NZ_JBJGXI010000056.1:0-30616 GCF_045635475.1 Radiobacillus sp. PE A8.2
TAATCCAAATAGTATTGGTTCTAGATTATCTTTATTAGGTATTTGTGTATTATGTCGATTTTCAAAATGGTCTTTAACTTTTTTTGATGAGTATTGAAAAAACTCTTCTAGGAAGTTAAAGTCCCATGTATCCAATACATACTCCGAAATTCCTACGATATAATCCACTGAGGTATTAAAGAAGTTTGCATGTTGAGCGATTTCTTCCAGGGTTGGCCTTTCAGCATTGCTTAAATATTTTTGCAGAGTCAATCGGTTAAAACCCAAGTCCTCTAATAATGTATCTCCAGAAGTATTAAAACCATTAATTTCTAACAAATGCTGTAGTTGATTTCCTATCATTACTTTTGATACTTCGCTATTCATTTAATCTCCGCCCTTTCACGTTTGTATCCCCCATGTAATTATAAGTGGCTCTAATCAAGTATTTATAAAAACAAGACAATCCCTTTGATGTTGTGGTAGATGTTATAAAACCCGTTAACGAAGCATGAAATATCCCAGTATTAATGAAAATGGGATACTAAACACCATAACCCTTCCTTGCCAAGTAATCCCTTTGTTAATTCCACTCTCTTTATAATCATTTTTTGCTAAAATATAGCCTCTCAGAATACAGAACCTAAAAAATCCCCCAGCCAACAAAAACACTTGAAGATATAAACTAAGAATAAAATTGTCTGTTAAAACAAAAATGGCAAGACTTAATATAGTATAGGCAATAAATTTGCCAGCAAAAGCCCTGATGACAAAATACTTGGGGACGCACTCCTCTAATTCCTCTTCTTTTATTGGATAAATATTTAATATCACATTGAATATCACCCCACCCAAAATCAATATCCCTAAAGAAAAAATATAATAATTTATAGCTGGTATTCTGTAATGTAACCACATCATCGGTAAGGCTATAGTTGTAAAAATTCCTGAGTAGTAAATCATTAAGGCTAACAAAGCCAATTTGTGCCACAGAGAATCAATCACTTTCCCCATGTCCACTCACCTCCATTTTATTTAAAACTATTTTAACGCGTTTTCTCTAATTTCTCCGCCAATAATATTAAAGAAGTTAAGACCCATATCATTTTGAGTTTCATATTCTTAATTTATGACATCCTTGGGTATAAGTAAGCGTCAAATAACCCACACCTAGATATTTAGGCATGGGTTATTTTATACTGTACTTATGTTTTTAAAGTTGGACTTTGACAATGTTCTGGAATAGTAGATGACCAGGGAAGTAAGTGATCCACTGCTTCAATATTTTTTGTATCAATATTTGGTAGCTGCTCGAATAGGTACTTCAGATACTCGAATGGATGAAGTCCATTCTCCTTCGCTGTTTGAATGATACTATATACGATTGCACTAGATTTTGCACCTTTGGCTGTATTGCTAAACAAGAAGTTTTTTCTTCCAATTACAAATGGCTTAATGGTGCGTTCACTTCGATTATTATCAATTTCTAGTCTACCATCCTCTAAAAATACCACTAATTTCTGCCACTGGTTTCTACAATATTGAACGGCTTGTCCAAGTGCGCTTTTTGGCAATACTTTTGGTGCTTGCTTTTTTAGCCATTCTGAAAAAGCATCCAATAGTGGTTGGCTGCGTTCTATCCGTACTTGATGGCGTTCGTCTGCTGTTTTGTCCTGACAATCACGCTCAATCGCAAATAATTTATTACAATATTCTAACCCTTGGGTTACAGTTAACTTGGTTTTATCTGCACCTTTAGGTAAGGCTTTTAATGCCTCATCAAATTTCCTACGTGCATGACTCCAACATCCCGAGAGAGTGACATTCGGGATACTGTGATATCCTTGGTAGCCATCTACATGCAAATATCCATTGAAATCCTCTAAGAATTTCTTCGGATGTTTACTTGCACGGGTGCGCTGGTAGTCAAAGATGATATTCGGTGGCCGGTCCCTACCATTTCGGTAGAGCCACATATACGATGTTGATGTGGCAGACCGACCTGGCTCCCGCAACACCTGGAGGGTGGTTTCATCCGCATGTAGAATAGACTCCTGTACCAGGTGTTCTCGCATTCGGTCGTATAACGTTGATAACCAACGGTTAGCACCTTCGACAACCCAGTTTGCTAAAGTTTGTCGTGATAAGTGCACACCAAGATATTTTAATTGGTTTTCTTGTCTATACAACGGTAGGCCTTCGGCATACTTTTGACTCATAATATAGGCAATAATAGAAGGAGAGGAATAACTCTTTGCCAATACGGGGGCCGGCATAGGTGCTGTGACAACAGGTGTTTCCATACCTTCTCTTTCACAACGACGACATGCATATACGTGACGGACATGTTTTACCACTTTTACTTGTGCCGGAATGACCTGTAATTCTTTTCGTATTACTTCACTCATCTTATGTGTTTCATGGCCGCAACACGAACAAACCTGTTCTTCAGAGGATAGCTGATATTCGACTATCTCTACTGGCAGGTTCTCCATCATGGCTTCTCGTTTTCCACTAGCCTTCTTGCGTTTATATGTAATCGTATCAAGAGCAGGTTCTTCTAAATCTGGATTAGCTGTATCTTCTGCCTCATTAAATAGGGGCAAGTTTAATTGGTCTTCATTCGTTTTTTCACTAGATGTTCCAAATCTATGTTTTTGACTTAGTCGAAATTGTTCCTCATACCATTTCACTTTCGCCTCTAATTCAGCCTTGTCGAGTTCCAACTTTTCGCTACGCTCTTTATAATATTCAATTGTATGTTCTGAAGTTGTTTGCGTCGTATTTTTCATAGATTAATTATACGAAAAAGAACCCGACATGACTAGTCGAATTCTACATATTTCGATACTTTTTTTATAGAATAGTCCGTGCTTTCACCTCAGGGTGTGCCAGCTTTTGATTAATGGGCAATCCATCCAAAAGCCAACGAAGTTGGCGATGACTAACATGCATCGGTGTTGCTTCTTTTTCTGATGGCCAGTGGAACGTTCCTCGTTCTAACCTTCGGTAGTATAACCAAAACCCATTATGATGCCAATGAAGGATTTTTAATTTATCTCGCTTTCGATTACAGAAAACAAATAAGCTGGGAGAGAACGGATCAAGTTCAAAACACTCTTTTACAATTACAGCCAATCCATCAATCGATTTACGAAGGTCCGTACTTCCACGAGTTAAATAAACCTGTTCAAATGGCGTGTCATTTAACATTGCGTATGCAATACATGAACTACATTGGCTAATAGATTTGGATCGGTTCCTGGATGCACTTCCACCGAAGCTTTTCCAATATGGATAACAACAGATCCGTGCGGAGAAGGTTTATCTTCATTAGCCACTTCTACAGCCAACCATTTTGTATCTGAATCTTGTTGCAAAGGTTTCGTGTCAGAAACCTCCAGCTTTTTAATCCAATAATACAACTGATAATCTTTCAAATTATGTTCTTGGCACCATTTTGGAACGCTTAAGCCACTTTCCTTCCATGCCAGTACACGAGATTCCCATTCTATTCTCTTTTGTTCTTTGGTCATCACTTAACCTCCTCGAATTAATATCTAAGGAGATTATCCCATGTGTGATCAGTGAATAGAAGGTGGGTATTATTTGACGCTTACGGGTATAAGAATAAATATGGACAATCAAAATTTGCATCCTAAATTTTGTCCAATTATCAAACTGGTAACTGCGACTAATTCATTCTTTATCAAATTAGGAAAAAGGTAGTATAATTGTTTTATCTGAAGTGTCCTCTTCATACAAAAATTTTGTGCAAAAGACAAGGACAAAGTATTATTAAAAAGAAGCCTTGTAATCTTAATTTATTTTATACAAAGGTAAATACATATATAAGGTTATAACTCTTAATACAGAAGGGTTTTTACCCAAATTAATGGTGGAAATGGAGGTTATATAATGAAACTAGGTGCCGCTTATATACGAACAAGCGTAGATAAAACTGGAAACAAAATTAGTCCACAACAGCAATATAATGCAATTAAGGGCTTTGCAGATAACAACTCTATTACACTAGTTAATGAGGGTTATTACGATGAAGATGTTTCTAGTGAAAACTTTGAAGACCGTCCTGCTTTCCAACAACTGTTAGAAGATATTGATAAGTACAATATTAAGTACATTGTATTTTATGATAGCAGTCGTTACACTCGTGTAGTTAAAGACTTTATAAATATGACCACCAACTTACAGGAAAAAGGCGTTAAAATCTTCTTAGCAAATAGTGGTAAGGAAGTAAATCTCCTTGACTGGAACAATAACACAATGATGGATTTAATCCAGTCAATTTTTGACCAAAATATGCGTGAAGATGTGAGAAAGAAGGTAAAAGCCAATATAAATGAACTTGTAGATATGGGTTGCTATATAGGAGGTCCCATTCCGATTGGGCTTTCAATAGAAGAAGTAGAAATTAATGAAAGAAAGAGAAAAAGATATTGTTTAGGGGATACAAAAGAAATTGAGTTGGTTAAAAATATTTTTAAATGGTATTTAGAAGATGATAAAAGCCTAAGTGAAATAGTACGTTTAGCAGATGAGGAATTTGCCGATATTTTAAATGAAAATGATGTAAAAAAATACCGTAAAAATGGGACTGAGAACAATTATAATGGAGTGTACTTTAACAGTAAGAAAATCTGGAGAATACTTAGAAATCCATCTTACACAGGTTATATGGTAAAGAACAGAAGAGAAAGAATAACTAAAAAGAAAAGAAAAGATAGTACGATGGAAGAATGGTATTGGAGTAAAAATTTTAGAGAAGGAAAAGAACCCGATTTCACTCCAATTGTTTCATTTGAAAAATGGGAGAAGGTTCAAAAAAAATGCAAGCAAGAAAGCCTAAACAAGAGCACTATGATCCTCAAAGAGAAAATAGCCCTTATCTATTATCAAGCATGTTGAAGTGTAATGAATGTGGAAGGGCTATGAATGGTACTTATACAATAGGAAAAACAAAAAAAGATGGTACACGCTCAAAGTTTTATTACTATAAATGTGATGTAGCTATAAAAAGTAAAGGTCAAAACTGTAGTAATAAGAAAATGGTACGTTGTGAAAAGGTTGATAATATAGTTCTTGACATATTTGGTAATGCAACTGTACTGCTTAATGTATTAAAGACGTTATACAATTATCAAAAGGATGCATTAGAAAACAATACTGCATACCTCGAAAAAATTAATGAACTTGAAAACAAAATTAAAAAAGCGGAAATTGCAGAGCAGAATGTTATATCAAGTATTGGCGAAGTAACTGATCCAGATTTTAAGATGAAATTAATAAGTCAAGGTGAGGAATTATCAAAACAAATTAGACAGTTAAGAAAGCAGAAAAATGAATTAAATGTGAACAAGAAGAACAAAGCATGAAAAAAGTTAAATTGCAGGAAGTCGTAGGGTTATTACTTCAGCCTGAAACCCTTTATAAAAATCAAACAACTAAGCAAGTAAGAAATTATTTAAAACATGTGATAGAATCAATTGAGTATAAGCCTAATAAGGAAATTGTAATGAATTTAAAATTTGCGAAGAAGTCAATTAGCATCGCCACCGTACCTACTGAAAAGTTTAAAGAATTAAAACAAGAAATAAAAACGGAAAAAGGAAGAGTTAGTAAAAAGAAAGTAAAAGAACAAAATCAAATAGTCCTATTTAGTCTTTTAGCTACCTTATGGGATAAAGATCCAAACAAAATTGGAAAAGATGAGGTTAGTATAATAAACTTTATAATAGAGGCTTTAGATGAATTTAATGGGACGAATGAGGAATTAGCATACCCAAAGTTTAGTGGTACGGTGGCACACGGGGGTCTATTCGTCCCTTTTTTTCAAGGGAATGGAATGGGCTTTTTTTAATGCATTTTTTTATAAATAACATTTGAGGTGATCAATCATGAAAACTATTTTTTCAGGAATCCAACCGAGTGGTACACTAACCCTCGGAAACTACTTAGGTGCAATGAAGCATTTTGTTGAATTGCAAGAGGACAATAACTGTTACTTTTGCATTGTTGATGAGCACGCAATTACAGTTCCACAAGATCGCTTAAAGCTAAAGAACAATATCCGTTCTTTAGCTGCACTATATCTTGCTTCAGGAATTGATTCCGATAAATCGACACTATTTATTCAATCTGAAGTGTCTGCACATACGCAGCTAGGATGGATTTTACAATCAATTAGCTACATCGGTGAACTTGAGCGGATGACACAGTTCAAAGATAAATCAACAGGTAAAGATGCAGTTTCTGCTGGATTACTTACCTATCCACCACTAATGGCAGCAGATATTTTATTATACAAAACAGATATAGTCCCTGTTGGTGAAGACCAAAAGCAACATTTAGAGTTAACAAGGAATTTAGCACAGCGTTTTAATAACAAATATAATGATATATTTACTGTTCCAGAGGTTAGCATTCCAAAAGTAGGCGCCCGTATTATGTCTCTTCAAGAGCCAACAAAGAAGATGAGTAAATCGGATGACAATCAAAAAGCTTCTATCTTCATGCTAGACGATATGAAGCAAGTAGAGAAAAAAATTAAGAGTGCTGTAACCGATTCAGAAGGCATTGTTAAATTTGACAAAGAAAATAAACCTGGAGTATCCAATTTACTTAGTATCTTTTCAATATGCTCTGGCCGTTCAATAGAAGATTTAGAAGCTCAATATCAAAATGCAGGGTATGGCGAGTTTAAACAAGCTACAGCTAACTCGGTAATAGACACATTACAACCTATCCAGGATCGCTATTATGAACTAATTGATTCAGAAGAACTGGACAATATCTTAGATAAGGGAGCAGAAAAGGCAAATTACGATGCTTCAAAAATACTTGCAAAAGCCAAAAAAGCAATGGGACTTGGCCGTGTAAAGAAAAAGAAATAGCCTTAATAAATGCCCAACTGTCTCAAAAAACAGTTGGGCATTTCTATAACATATGGTATGTAAGTGCTAATACAACTTGAATTTAGCACAATAGACACTATAGCGTGCGCTTATACGTAGCATCTGGAATTTGATTTGTTTCTACTTCCCACATTTTTTCGAAAAACGGTTGACCTTTCACTAACTTTTCACAAAGCTCCTCATGTGCATTGCTCCACCCGGTAAGTACACCTTGATAAAGTTCATGCCACGCTTCTTCAAAGTCCATCTTTTTAATGAAAGGATAATTATCAGGTGCCCACTCGGTTAGCCAGTATCGAACTTCTTCTAAATTCTCTGTTTCCCCTAGCTGATCGATTGCCATCATTAATAATTGCTTAAGCTGACGTTCTTTTCGTGTCAGGCCTACCATAGAGGTAGGTGGTAAAGATAAAATGTGATATTCTTTATTTTGGTAATCTGAAGAAAAAGAAAATGCTTGCGGTTCTGTACCCTCAATCATTTCATAAACTAGACGTTCTTGCCTCGGGATTAATCTGCTTTTTCGTATCGGTAAATGGTACCCCATTGTATCAACAGCAACAATTGATTTGCCGTTCGTAACAATACATGCATATTCCAAAGCAATTCTTTCTTGGTTTTTCCTTAAATATGCCCGCTTATGAATAGTTTCTAACAAGGACTTAGGCAGATCCTGGAGATCATTTTCAATATAGTGGTACAAGACGTCGTTTATGTAAAGGATAGGTACTTGATCTAATAATTCAATACCGTCTTCTTTTCTCCACTCATGAAAAGGACAAACATTATAGCCATTCTCTTCTCCTTCGAACCAATTTACCCAGACATCGTGTAAATATAACATGTAGAACCCTCACTTTAATGAAATCTACCAAAGCCTGTTCAGAAAATATGCTTATCGATGCATGCACTCTACCGGCACCTTTTCTTGGTGATTTTGAACAGCTTCTTTTAGGATACATTATGACCACTCAAGGAAAATTTATTCTTTCTAACCAATTATTTAATAGGTTTAATTAATTTTATGTTCTTTTTTTATCCTCAAGATACAAAACCCCCGCTATTTAGCTTATGTTGAATTAGGTATGTCAGGTAATTTGAATAAAGCAATCGACATAATAATAATCCCAATTGGCAAAAAATAGCACTCAAAACGTCCTTGTATAAACATCAAATAGTCGATCAGCGATAGGCCTGCGGGCACCAAATTAATATAAGCGATAATCGTTACGCCACCAGATACAGCTAGTCCAAATCCTATCAAAAAAATAAATATATAGCCCATTCCCATCACCTAGCCTGTCCATTTCTTTATATATGTATATGTAGGATTGTCGGAATCATGAAAGTAAAATCAGCACATATGGAGATTAAAGCAACGAGCTAACGGTTAGCGTCGTATTGCCTGATGGGAACTTTACTAATCACTAGCTGGGAGTTATCTGTGGCTTAACTTGCTTCTTTAACTTTATAATTGAAATAAAATGCAACACAGTGCTCGAGATTTTTACTCACGCGTCTAGCTATACCAACAGCAAAGGTGCTAACCGGATTGAGCGGCCATATAAGCGCTTATTTAGTTTAAATTTTCAATTTCGATGATTTGACGGCCACCACAGCACTTATTTACCGAAACAACAAATTCATCCAAATAAGTGCGCTGGTGGCCGCACAATTCTAATAATGCCTCATATGTCACAGATAAGCGCTCTGGTGGCCGTCATCGACTCATCGACCGCAGTACAATGCCTCCTCCATTGCGCCTGTTTAACACTACGTCGGATTTTAGCTATTTACGGAATAACAACAATCTTTTAGATAACAGCCTATATTTATCATTAGAATTAAAAAAACAGCCAATTCAACTTAGTAATTGGCTGTTTTACTTATTTATTCAATTCTTTAATTATTAATTAATTTTATTGGTATTTCTTAAAAATTAAAGTTGCATTATGTCCACCAAAACCGAGTGAGTTATTCAACGCATAATCAACATTCTGCTTTCGTGCTTGATTTGGAATATAATCTAAATCACAATCCGGATCAGGTGTTTCATAATTGATTGTCGGCGGTACAACACTGTCCTGTATCGCTTTAATACAAGCGATTGCTTCGATTGCCCCGGCTGCACCAAGTAAATGACCAGTCATTGATTTTGTAGATGATACTGCTAGTTGTTTCGCATAATCGCCAAATACTTGTTTAATTGCTAATGTTTCAAATGAATCATTTAATTCTGTACTTGTTCCATGTGCATTCAAGTAATTAATTTGATTCACATCAATCCCCGCATCCGCAATAGCTTGTTTCATTGAACGTACCGCACCTTCTCCTTCAGGTGCTGGGGAAGTAATGTGGTATGCATCACCAGCTGATCCATAGCCAACGATTTCCGCATAGATCTTCGCACCACGGTTTTGTGCAGATTCTAATGTTTCTAATATTAGCACTCCAGATCCTTCGGCCATAATAAAGCCATTACGATTTTTATCAAAAGGACGACAAGCTGTCTTTGGATCTTCGTTAAATGACAAAGCTTTAGCCATCGAGAAGCCTGCGAATGACATTTGTGTAAGTGGTGCTTCTGCTCCACCTGTAATCATGATGTCAGCATCGCCACGCTCGATCACTTTGAATGCATCACCTATTGAGTTTGTTCCAGATGCACAGGCAGTCACAGTACAGGAATTAATACCTTTCGCTCCCAATTGAATCGAAACTTGTCCCGATGCCATATCTGGTATAAGCATTGGCACGAAGAATGGACTAACACGTCGATAGCCTTTTTCTTTAAACCTATTAAATTGCTCCTCATAAGTTGCCATTCCGCCAATACCTGACCCTATCCATACACCTACTCTTGGTGCAAGCTCATCAGTTATGTCTAAATTCGCATCTTCTACTGCCATTTTCGCGGCAGCGACAGCATATTGAGTAAATAGATCCATACGCTTTGATTCTTTTTTATCCATGTATAGTGCTGGATCAAAATCTTTCACTTCTCCAGCTACTTTCGCAGGAAAATCATCCTTATTCACCTTTGTTACTTGCGTGATGCCTGATTGTCCATCTAACAAGCTACTCCAAAACGTTTCTACATTATTGCCAACCGGTGTAATTGCTCCTAAGCCTGTAATTACTACACGTCTTTTTTCCACAATCGTTCTCCTCCTTATCATCCGCCATTTCAGCGACCTACTTTTCGATTAAAGAATGAACTATAAGATTTAGTAAATGCTTAAATTCCCCAACGGAGCGCAATTGCCCCCCAAGTAAGACCTCCACCAAATCCAACTAAAACAACTAAATCATCTGTTTTGATTTTACCGTTTTTTACTTCTTCAGACAAAGCGATTGGTATCGAAGCCGCTGATGTATTGCCGTATCTTTTTACAGAACAAGCCATCTTGTCTTGTGATATTCCAAGTTTCTCCCTCGCCGCTTCCATAATCCGAATGTTAGCTTGGTGTGGAATCAGATAATCAACGTCTTCTTTATTGAAACCAGCTTTTTCAACTACATTTACCGAAGACTCTGGCATTTGTCTGACAGCGAATTTAAAAACTTCTCTTCCATTCATACTAATATAATCTTCATTTTGTAATAAATGCTTTCCACCGCTTCCGTCTGCACCTAATTCAAATGAAAGAATTCCTTTTCCTTCACTAACTGGACCAATGACTGCAGCACCTGCTCCATCACCGAATAACACACATGTGTTACGATCTGTCCAATCAGTAATTTTAGATAACTTTTCTACCCCAACTACTAATATATTTTTGTAAGTGTTTGTTTCAATAAATTGTTTCGCAGTAATAACTCCGTATACAAAGCCAGAGCAAGCAGCACTTAGATCCATTGCTGCAGCACGAGTTGCCCCTAGTTTATCTTGTAACATACATGAAACAGAAGGAAATGGTGTATCAGGTGTTACTGTTGCAACAAGAATCATATCTAACTCTTCTGCTGAGATATTTGCATCCTTAAGTGCTTCAACCGCAGCTAAATAAGCCATATCAGAAGTGTCCATGTCATCTTCTGCAATTCTTCGTTCTTCAATTCCTGTTCGTGTTCTAATCCACTCGTCATTCGTATCAACGATTTTTTCCATATCTAAGTTGGTAAGAACCTTCTCCGGAACATAATGTCCTGTACCAATAATCCCTGCATTCATCTCATATCCCAACCTCTCACGGCTTTATTATCAAATATTAATACTTGGTACTAATTTTAATCGATTTATAAAACATAATCAAGTATCTCATCTGACTCAATATAATAAGTAGCTAATTCCACCTTTTGCAACAATATATAGTTTGAAGATTGCTTTATCGAACTATATGCTAACTGAGAATGGGCATTTAATTGATTTAATATGGATGTTTTTTTCATACAATGGGACAATCGCCTTCTCTAAATCAAAGGATTATAAATATGATAACTATAAGGAGGTGTTTGTACATGGCAGACGAAGAAAGCAAACAACAAAAGGTTCATCCATTCGATCAAATGATGTTTGGTCCTAAAGCTAATCGGCCTTCTAAACAAAAAGACGAACCAGTTAAAGAGTCGGATAATGATGACTCGATTGATTTGTTCGGAACAGCTCAAACAATGATGGAAACATATGGTCAACTATCCCCCTATGTTAAAAGTATTTCCAATATGTTTAAGAGCTTCAAATCATAGTTAACAAATAAAAAACGAAGGTTGCTCGTATCAATACGAACACCTTCGTTTTCTTTAATCTGATTTCAGTAGGGATTAAAAGTTCTCAATTAGTAAAGTTAGTTTCATTAGGCAATAAGTTGGATTCTTTATATTCCTCTACCGATTGTTCAATACTTTCCTTAAAATATTCAGGTACTTCTTGACTAAATTCCCCTAAAGCGATGACTCCATCCTGAAAATCGTACGTCTGTACACCGCCGTTCAATTTTCCTTGATTAAATTTTTTTGCCGCTAACAAATATAGCTGGTCAACGTATTGAATTGTGCTTGTTAATACAGAACTTTCTCCAATATCTGACTGTTCTGTTACAAAACCAATCGAGTATAGGTTTGATTCTTTTACCTTTTCAATTATAGGTACGCTAAATGAATCTCCTGCTGGATAAAATACATCAACATTTTGCGCACGTAATTTTTCAAAATACTGCATGGCTTGATCAACATCATCCCAAGCATTTACAAATTCCATGTGAACCGTCGCTTCTGGATTTTGATAGTTAACACCTTCAAAAAAACCTTCAATTTCCGGTTGCCATTCATATGCTGCTATAACACCAACTTGGTTCGTAGTAGTCATTTTCCCAGCGACCATGCCACCGAAAAACCCCATTGCATTCGAGCTGAAATTTAAACTGGTTAATCGCTCACCCGTATAGCCTCCATTAAAGTATACAAAGTGGATATCAGGATATTCCTGCTGTATTTCTTTAAAGAATTTACCGTATACACTACTATGTCCAAAAATGAGGTTGACGCCTTTATTACTAAATTCCTCAATTGCTCGATATACTTGTAGTTCCGTTTGAACTCCCTCTTTGAAGTAAACGTCTACGTCGAATTCATTCTTTATTTCAAGCAGTCCTAAATATCCTTTTGTTCCCCATGCTTGGTCGTGAATCGAATCTTCCACTAACATGCCAACTCTTTGTATATTTCCATTGTCAAAATAGGAACCGCACCTAGATAATATAATAATTGCAAAAGCAAATATGAGCACAAGTATAATAGTAAGTCCTTTTTTCAAGTTACGCACTCCTATTCCAATCGTCTGTACTAGCTATATTTATTCTACATCTTATACAACAGTGCGTAAATCTATTTTAACATTACATATTAGAAGTTCTTCAGAAAGTCACTAAATTATCAGCGGCTCATCTTTTCGTTGTCTTATATTTCCGACCTTGCAAAAGGTAAACACTTTTCCTTATCTCTTGTAGGAAAAGCCTACATTCCCGTTCTAAAAATTGCGCCACCTCAACCTGCTCGCTACTAATTCGGCCCCTTTTTTTAACACGCATTATCAAGGATAACTTAGTTATCATATAAGAAACTGAATTGTTGATAATGTTTATTACACTTTTCAAGCCGATCTTTCATCAATTCCTTTTCTGGAATGTATATTGTATTTTCACTATCATTTTCATCCCTTACATCTTTCGTCAAGGATTTACACTTCACAATATGACCTAAATCTTGATTTAGTATTTGTACAAAGGAATATACAAAATCCTCAATATAGATAGCTTGATTACGGAAGATTTCTGATTCAAACTCAATATAGTTACCGTTAAACTCTATCCCATCTTCCGTTCTATTCATCCATTCTCCATACAATAAAGGAATCTCTACTTGTGTATATCCACTTACGTCGTCATCTAAAGCTTGATTGACTAGCTTGAAACACCTTTTTGTTTGCAAACCTTTACTATCTAAAGATCGATTATCTACATTAATTACAGTTTTAATCTCGTCATATTTTTTATGATTTTCTAACTCTTGCTTAGACTTTACATGCTGAAACGAACTATTTCTTCCGATAAACATTTGCAAGTTTTCCTGTTTCTCTGTTTCAATTTTGTCTAGTCCAATTACCTGTTCACCTTTATCTAACAGCACTTGCGTAAGGTGATATCCGATCCAGTCAAAAGTTCCTATGACCAAAAACATCGTAAACCTCCTTTTCTACATTCTTTTAACATGTATATGTGAAGATTGCCTATAATGACAAAATACATAAAATTGACTGTCTTATTAAGAAAATATTTATTTTTTTTATGATGTTTGATAAACTAATGAATAGAGTGTGGTTATTAATTTGCCGTTGATTACAACCTATACTATGTCAGCTATGGGCGTAGTTGTCTCTTGCTATCCTTTTAATGAGGAAATCGTACTAATTACATTAGATTAAATGAGGTGAAAGCATGCGCTACTTTTGGACATTCGTATGGGCTTTATTAATTAGCTCTACAATTTCGTATGTACTATCGAGTATGGCTGGAGATACGCTTCAAATTGCTCCTGTGATTTTTATAGCCGCAGTATTTACATTTGTTATCATTCTTCTCGGAGATGGTATCTTGAAGCAAGAAGAATAATAGTAAACAGCATTTAAAATGAAACCCTTGCCAACAGGGAAATGGCAAGGGTTTCCTATTATCTTGCGTTCTAAAACCAAGGTAGAACACTAAGTGCCGTTAAAGCTGCTAATGGTAAAACTAAACGGTTGAATCTACCAGGTCCATACCCATAGCCCGGATAACCGTATCCCGGTCCATATCCGTATCCAGGATAGCCAAATCCATAACCAAAGCGTTCTTCGTTTTCACGGCCTGTGTTAGGTATAGCTAAATATACATAGTCATTGTCTACATGCGTTACAATCCCATCAATTTTGTTACCATCCACCATTTCTACAAGTACATAGTGATGTATATGCTTTGTGCATAAATCGTACATATGATGGTGACTACGCGTGTGATTAATCATCTAAAAAAACCTCCTCCTATACGCTATAGCCTATTCCATTGTGTATAGCAGTGTGATGGAGTGAATGGAAAAAATCGTTTTATATTTGGGAGGGTATTTATGGAATCATTTGTTGATTTTTGGTTATTAATTAAGTATGTATTTTTAGGTTTATTTCAAGGTTTTACTGAACCTATACCGATTTCTTCTAGCGGACACCTCGTGATGTTAAAAAACTTGTTTGACCTTGATCTAAAAGGATTATCATTTGAAATCTTAGTGAATTTTGGTTCATTAATTGCTGTTATTGCTATTTATCACAAAGATATTTTAAGATTAATGCAAAATGGCTTGCGCTTTATTATGACAAGGGATCAACAAGCTAAACCGGACTTTATGTTTATCATTTATTTAATTATTGCTACAATACCCGCTGGTGTGATTGGCTTGTTGTTTGAAGAACAAATTGGGAATACCTTCAATCGCACGGAGATGGTTGGTATTACCTTAATCATTACTGGTTTCGCTTTATGGATCATTCGAAATATAAGGGGTAGTAAAAATGATGGCGCACTGACTGTTAGAGATGCGATTATTGTAGGGTGTGCACAAGCAGTTGCACTAATACCAGGTATCAGTAGGTCAGGAGCGACAATTGTAGCAGCGATGCTTTTAGGAATGAAACAAAGTACCGCTTTACGCTTCTCATTTTTACTTTTCATTCCAGTTAGTTTAGGAACTGGTTTACTTTCTATTGATAACATCGTGAATGATCCTAATTTTAATGTTTTATGGATTCCTTACGCACTTGCTTTCATCGCATCAATTATTGCTACTTATTTCTCATTAAAATGGTTTATGAGCATCATGGCGAAAGGGAATTTAAAGTACTTTGCTTACTACTGTTTTGTTGTTGGCGCATTAGCATTCTTTTTCCTAGGCTAAAGGAGGTTTCATGCTATTGATAAATTCAAGGGTAAATCTAGCCTTGTCTAGTGAATTGAAGGACCTACTAACTGGTACAGAGCTTACGATACAGATTAATAAGAACCAATTCCTGTTTCAGCAAGGCGAAGATGTTAATGAGGTTTATATTATTCAATCTGGTACCATCCAAATTGGAAAAAGCTCACCTGATGGCAGAGAATTGACTTTACGAATTTGTAAAAAAGGAGATATCATTGGTGAACTCGCTGTCTATTCCGATAATGTTAAATACTTACTAAATGCGAAGGCAATGGAAGATAGTCAAGTGGTCATAATTAAGAAGCATTACTTAGAGGAAAAACTGCTCCACAACCCACAATTAGCTATGGAATTCATGAAAGCTATGAGTGATAATTTCCGAAGAGAACAAACAAAAATTCGTGATCTTGTGATGAATGGTAAAAAAGGTGCGCTATACTCAACATTAATCCGCTTAAGCAATAGCTACGGAATAGAGCTTACAAATGGAATTCTGATTGACATCATGTTAACCAACCAGGAAATTGCAAACTTTTGTGGAACCTCGCGTGAAAGCGTAAACCGGATGTTGAGCGATTTAAAGCGCGAAAAAATTATCGATACACAACATAATAAAATCATTATCTATAACTTACAGCATTTAAAAGATGAAATAAATTGTGAAAACTGCCCGATTGTCTTATGTAGCATTGACTAAAACAAAAGCCCTTTCCTCCGAGTCCGGAGAAAGGGCTTTTGCTAATCAATCTGGAATTCCAAGTGCGATTTTCGCATAACGGGACATGCGATCTTTGGTCCACGGTGGATTCCAAACAATATTTACTTTCACATCTTTCGCTTCTGGAATATCATCCATCACGCGTTTTACATCTTCTTCAATATGAGCTGCTAACGGGCACCCCATTGCAGTCAATGTCATTGTCACGGTAGCAAGTCCAGCTTCATCTAAATCGACACCATAAACAAGACCTAAATTAACAATATCTATACCAAGCTCTGGATCAATAACCGTTTCCAGAGCTCCCATCATATTATCTTGTAAAGCTTGATCCATTTTATTCCCTCCTTGAACATCGTTATGTCTATTATAAACATAGTCCATGCAAATTTTAAATAATTTCTATTGTAGTTGCAAGAAACTAGCTCTCATTTTCCTATTAGAAGTATTCTACAACTGCAGTTCAAACCAATCAACCGTCTCCAAAACCGCATATCTACTTACTTTATGATCTCTACCTGGTTCACGCAAGAATCGTATGCTTTCCGGGTTCTTGTAAGAAGGAATCACTGCTTCATAGAAGCTATAGGAATGATCAAATGGAACAACTGAATCATTTTCACCATGCCAGAAGAAAAGTGGTCGTTGGTTCAATTTCTCCATCTGTTTTGATAAGTCGATCTGTTCTAATGTTTTAAATATTAATTCAATTTCGTTTTCTGAAAGTGGCAATTGAGCTTCTTTCTTTCTAATATTGCTAATTAATGCTTTTGCGTATGCTGTTATTTTCGGTGAGCCCATTAATATTGCTGCGGTCTTAATCCACTCATACTGCGTTAAGGCTGCAGCAGTAGTGATTCCACCCATGCTTGTCCCAGCCAAACCAAAGCGATTGTCTTTAATCCAATTTCGTTTATCTAATTCTTGCTTGATTACGTATAGATCTTTTATATTTTGTTCGACTATATAAAAAAAATGTAATTCTCTTTCTTTGTTGTTTACCCCATTGTCTCTTTCACCATGATATAAACAATCCGGTAACACTACACGGTACCCTTTTTCTGCCATAAGAAAAGCTAGTGGCAAATTGTGCTCCTTTGCACTCGTGAAGCCATGAAGGTATGTAAGAACTGGTAAAGCCGAATCGCTATGTTTATCATCTACAACGATTAATACTGGTATCTCTTGCCAATATTGTTTATGAATTTCAATCATTACGTCCTGTCCCTTCTTATTTATATTGCTATTCTTTTATCATAGTATTTCAAAGAGCGACTTGCAAAGCATAACCTTTTCTCCGAGAAAATCTTTACATAATAATAAATCACCTATAAACTATAATTACTATAAGAGGTGATAACATATGGAAAACAAAAGACATTTAATTGCACTTGATTTAGATGGGACATTATTGACAGATAAAAAAGTCATCAGTGACCATACAAAAAAAACAGTACTAAAAGCCAAAGAACAAGGTCATATCGTTGTGATAGCAACAGGTAGACCACACAGGGCAAGCATTAACTATTATAAGGAATTAGGTTTAGATACTCCGATGGTAAATTTTAATGGAGCTTTAATCCACCATCCAATAGATAAAAAATGGGATGCACTACATACTCCTTTACCTAAGCGTACAGCCTTGAAAATAGTCCAAACTTGTTATGACTTAAATGTTCATAATGTACTTGCTGAAGTAAAAGATGATATTTACTTGGATCAATATGATGAAGAACTAATGGATATATTCGGTGCCAACGAACAAAATAAAATAACGATAGGTAGTTTGAAAAATGAATTACAAGAAGACCCTACATCAATACTTATCCATCCACGTGAGGACCATATACAACAATTGAGGGATCGTTTAGATGATGAACATGCGGAAGTAATCGAGCACCGAAAATGGGGTGCGCCTTGGAACGTTATTGAAATTGTTCGAAAAGGCTTGAGCAAGGCTGTAGGTTTACAAAAAATTGCTCACTATTATCACATACCACAAGATCGAATCATTGCCTTTGGAGACGAGGATAACGACTTGGAAATGATTGATTATGCGGGGGTAGGCGTGGCAATGAACAATGCAATTGAAGAACTAAAAGCAGTGGCCAAACATGTTACAAAAAGCAATGAAGAAGATGGTATTGGAAAATTCCTTGAAGAATACCTCGATTTACAGTCAAAAGCACTCTAATCATAAGGTTTCCATAAATTATCAAGCATGAATTAACGTAGTCAAACCATAATAAGCTTGAACGCAATGAAGCGTTCAAGCTTTTTTACTTCTTTATTCTGGGAGGAATTGCCTCATGAGTAGAAAAAGTAAATCCAAACGCTTTACTCAACAAGCTTCAGACTCAGTAAAGAAACACGATGAACGTTTTCCTTATCGAGCAAGACTTGGTGAATTAGAGGGTAGAAAAGCAGATAATGAAGATACTGTAGGAGGTCTGTAACGATGGCTAATATGGGAACAAATTTATTCCAACAAGCAAAGAGTGCTGTCAACCGTCTTACGAATGGTCAAATGGCCGATTCTGAAAAACAAGCAGCAAGAGCTGCAATTAAATCGGCATATACAAATGCAACTCCAGAGGAACAGCAGGAGTTACAGCAGTTAGAGCAACAACTTGAGCAACACAACGAACTAAAATAAGCAACAGATAAAACGGCCCCCATTCGTGGGGGTTGTTTTTTATTTGTTTACGTCTTTTGTAATTGTCATTTTTCTGCTATTATTGAAAGTAAGTGAGCAATTTTATGTTCGAATTCTTACAACAATATGAATACCAATAGATTTAGGAGGACTAGAGATGACTATACAAGTAGATGCTACACCTAATCCAAATGCATTAAAGTTCACATCCGATAAAATGATTTTTCAGGGAGATAAAAGCTTTTCTGTTATGCCCGGCCAAACAAGTGAATTTGCTGTGCTTAACGAATTAATGGAACTTGATGGTGTTGATAATGTTTTTGGCTTTCAGAATTTTATAACGGTAAATAAACTATTTGATGCCGAATGGGATGGACTTACAGTAAAAGTGGAAAATGTACTAATAAAACATGGATTATAATAAGTGTACATAAAAAATGAGAGGCCTTGGTTAAGGCCTCTCATTTATTTAATTGCTGCAATGTAACCGCTTGGCTCGAAAGAATCTGTCCGTCTTCCGGGTTTTTATCATACAGATACATACTAACGGTTCCGTTATTCGGTAATTGATCTGATGGTATAGATACTTGTATCTCAAAAGGTGACCACTCATCAGATTCTACAGTTATTTTGGTTTCCTCTACTACTACACTGTGTCCGTCTTCAACAGTATAGTATAACTCCTCAACAATTGGACTAACTTCACCCTTAAGCTTGTATTCTCCATTAGAACCTTCAACCTTAATATTATTTACAATTCCATCGATTACTTTACCATCTGCTTTCGGTAAACTAGAAGACGCTGTAGTGTTTTTGCTAACCGTAAATGTTTTCGTTTGTGTGAAAGGATTATTTTCTATACCTTGTTTATTAATTTGCACCGGCAATAGTGTGATTGTTGCTTCGTATTCACCATCAGCTATTTCTGTATCATTCCATTCTTCTGTCCATTCCAAAGACTTACCAGCAGGAATCTCTTTATACACAAACGATTCAATAAATGCTTTTCCCTCGGAAAAACGATAGATTTCTTGACCAGAAGCGTCCGTAACAACGATTTCGAACTGCTGTCCACCAGACATACCTAATTCCACCGTCTCTTCTCCATTGTTCGAGAGCTCCATATGAAATGTAACTTGCTCTTCACTTGGCGTTACGACACTAGTCATCTTAAGTTTGTCTAACAATACTTCCACATCACTACTATCTTTTAATTGACTGTCAGCCGCAGGTGTTGTGCCATTGTCATCAATTACATCACCTGTACCTTGACTGCCATTACTGACCTGTTGTTGATTGGTTCCACAAGCTACTCCAAATACTATCAACAATAATAATGGTAGAAACATTTTCTTGTTCATTGCTCAACCTCCTTTTTGCGCTTTAACTAATAGGTCGAATGAACAAGCTTTTATGTTACACCATTTAATCATTTCTTCTAAAAAAGCCAAATATACCTGCTGTTTCAACGACATTTGTAAATGCATTTGGATCAATTTCACTTACAATTCGTTCTAAATCATATAGCTCATAACGTGTGATCACTAAATACAGCATATTTTTATCTACTTTACTATAAGCACCTCGAGCTGGAAGAATCGTAATACCTCTAACCATCGTATCGTGAATTGCTTGCTGCAATTCATCTGCCTTTCTCGTTACAATCATTGCTGTAACTTTTTCATGTCTTGTATGAATTGCATCAATTACTCGAGTAGAAACGTAAAGTGCTACTAATGTATATAACGCATTCTCCGGTTCATAGATAATCCCAGCCAACGCAATAATAATACTATTTATTATGAGAAAGTATTTACCGATAGGTTGGTCCTTCATGCGTGATAGTACCATTGCAATGATATCTAAGCCACCAGTAGAAGCACCCCATTTCAATGTCATTCCAACACCTATACCTCCAAGTACACCACCAAACACTGCATTTAAGATAATATCCTGACTCCATTGTTCTACAGGTATAATCGTAAGAAAGGTTGTAGTAAAAATCACCGAAATGAAACTATAGACGGTAAATCCTCTACCAACCTTATACCAACCTAGAATAGCAACAGGAATATTTAAAATAAGTAAAATAACACCTGTACTTATTCCTATTCCAAAGAAATCAATAAAAACACTGGATAATAGCTGTGAAGTACCAGTAAAACCACTGGCATAGACATTAGCCCCAATTAGAAATAAATTTAGGGAAACCGCATTAAGAAATGCACCAAAAATAACTATGAGTATTCTTTTTGCTTCGAATAAAAACATTGCCTTCCTCCTAAATCATATGTACACCTATATCTTCATACCCAACTATCTTAACGGTTAACCTTATTCATGTAAAATGAGCAGTATATTTTGACTAAAATAACTGATATGATTAAACTTATAATTAGAAAGTTTGTTCATCTTTGTAATACTGTTATTCTTTCCAATGTTCTAGGTGCTTACCCGCCATTATTAGTATTATAAAAAACTATTTGTATTGGATGTGAAATGGATGAATGTACAAATTATTGCCGACTCAGCGTGTGATCTTTCTAAATCTTCCTATGATGACTATAACATCGAAATGGTATCGCTTACAGTTCACTTAGATGATAATGATTTTGAGGACGGTAAAACGATCTCCGCTAAAACTGTTTATGATGCGATGCGTGATGGAAAAAAACCAAAAACGTCTCAAGTCTCGCCACAAGCGTTTAGAAATACTTTTTTGAAGTATGCGGAGAAAAACCAGCCTACTGTTTATTTCTCCTTTTCTTCTGAACTATCTGGCACCTACCAATCTGCAAAACTGATGGAGACGGAAGTAAAAGAGCAATATCCCGATTGGGAATTACGGATAGTTGACACAAAGTGTGCTTCACTTGGCTACGGTTTAGTAGTATTAAGGGCTGCGCAGTTATCACAAGAAGGGGCTTCTTTAGAAAATATTGTTGAAATCGGAAGCTATCATGCAGAACATATGGAGCATATTTTCACTGTAGATGACCTTGAATATTTGTACCGTGGCGGTCGAGTTAGTAAGACAGCTGCAGTTGTTGGTACGATGCTAAAAATCAAACCACTATTACATGTGGATAACGGTAAATTGATCCCGCTTGAAAAAATACGAGGCTCAAAAAAGGTACTAAAACGAATGCTCGACCTGATGGATGAACGCGGCATGAGTCTTAGTAGTCAGCCGATTGGCATCAGCCATGGTGATGACATAGATCAGGCAAACCAACTCGCAAGTCTGATCAAAGAAAGGTTTGGAACTGAAAATATCCATATTGAAATGGTAGGATCATCCATCGGTGCCCATTCGGGGCCAGGAACAATCGCACTTTTCTTTTTGAATGATGAATACAAGTAATTAATATGTGTAGCATCTTTAAAAAGATGCTGCACTTTTTATTTTTCGTGTAGCATCTCTCGCATACCCATGCCTCTTTCCCCATATATATAGTAGAGAGATCATACTAAACCTTAAGCAAAGGGGAATGATGAATGCAATTAGAGAATCTACTAACAATGTACCAGTTAGACCGTCAAGATAAACCGTACTCCATTAACCATCTTCTTGATTACTGTCAACAGCTTTATATCCATGAGAAAATTGACATAGTATTATATCGTGATATCCTTTACCTTCTTAACACTGAAGGAGCTGTTTCTGTTCACGAAATAACTGATAATAATTATCCTGTACTAGGGTAAATTTGTTTAATTTGTCGACATAGGCGATAACAAGAAATAACAATAAGTTCTCTCTAACCTTATCCGAGGTGACCGTAAGCAGCTTTATCCAGCATAGTTCTAATAGTAGCAAACACCGCATTAGTGATTTTAGATTAAAGAAGGTCACATCAGATTCTTTCAATAAGCACTTCAAATATAATGTACTTAAAAGAACCTCCTAGCTAAAAACAGCTAGAAGGTTCTTTTCTTCTTGCCTTGTGCTTACTTCTTTGATAAGAATTAAGTAGTGCTCCACCTATGATTCTTCCGATAATCATCCAGTGTATCTGTTAGATGCTGTTTTTAGCATTTCAATTTACTCTTCAAAGTCATATCTTTTAGTCACGCTTAACTCTTTTCTTCACATACATATATACTAGCCATATTACTAGAATAACAAGCACTGCATAAATAACTTTAGAATAAACACTCATATAGCCGACAATTACGTCCCATGAAGCTCCGACTGAAGCTCCTAAATAAACTAGAACTGTGTTCCAAATAAGTGTCCCTAGCGTAGTAAATAGTAGAAATAATCCTAGATTCATATTAGACATACCAGCTGGTATCGATATCAAACTTCGAATAAGTGGTACAAATCTGCAAAAAAATACTGTCCATGGGCCATACTTATCGAACCAAGCATCTGCCTTATGAATGTCCTCTTTCTTCAAGCGAAGAAAACGTCCCCATTGCTCAACGATCTTCTCTAATCTTTCAACATTAAGTTGCAGGCCAATTCCATATAAGACAATTGCACCTATTAAAGAGCCTGCTGTTGAAGCAAGTACGACTCCAACAATACTTAAATTCGTTGTGGTCGTCATGAACCCACCAAATGTTAGAATTACTTCTGACGGTATCGGAGGAAAAATATTTTCTAATGCAATTAAGAACATAATACCCATATAACCGTATTGATTCATTACTTCCATTAACAAGTTCTCCATGTTGTACCCCTTTAATTAATCGTTAGCTGTTGCATATACTCCTAGTTACTCAAACATAAAAAGTCCTAAATTTTATTATCATCACATCCACATTTTAAAAAACATACACTAATCTATTTCAGAATATAACATCCTAATCACGAAAGATATACCTTTTATAAATAATGTTTAACCTTACTATTTTCACTCAAATATATCTATTCATTTTTAATCATGATTACGAAGCGAATGGGTATAACTAAATACATACATATGATTTAGGAGGGAAACTATGTCTAATAACAAAAAGAAAGAAATCCATCCAAAACAACATCAAAATAGGCAACCCGGATATGAATATGAAATGGATCCACTTCCTCAATTTGTAGATCCTAACTATAAAGGAAGTGGCAAACTTCAAAATAAGGTAGCTATTATTACTGGTGGAGATAGTGGAATTGGACGGGCCGTTAGTTTATATTTTGCGAAGGAAGGCGCACATGTAGCGATTATTTATTTTGATGAACATAAAGATGCCGAAGAAACAAAATTATTAATTGAGGCAGAAGGTAGAACATGCAAACTGTATAGCGGTGACATTGGTGATCCAGACTTTTGTGATTCCACCGTACAACAAATAAAAAAAGAACTGAAGCAAATAGATATTCTCGTTAATAACGCCGCCGTTCAATATCCACAAAATGACCTGTTAGATATCACAAATGAACAGCTCGAAAAAACGTTTAGAGTAAATATCTTTTCTTATTTTTATATGGCGAAGGCCGTACTTCCTCATCTGAAAAAAGGAAGTTCTATTATTAATACTTCATCGATCACGGCATATAAAGGAAATGAACAATTAATTGATTATACGAGTACAAAAGGAGCTATTACTTCTTTCACTCGCGCTCTTTCTCAATCTCTTGTTAAAAAAGGAATTCGAGTTAACGGCGTTGCACCAGGTCCGATATGGACACCACTAATTCCTGCAAGCTTTGATAAGCAGCAGGTGGCTGAATTCGGATCAAACAATCCTTCTGGGAGACCAGGTCAGCCATATGAACTAGCACCTGCGTATGTATATCTGGCTAGTGATGACTCAAGTTATGTGATTGGTCAGATGATCCATGTAAATGGTGGTGAGGTTGTTAACGGGTAATAATTGGATTGTAAAGAGCAGCTACTATAAAGTGGTTGCTCTTTTTAATTTAAATTTTACGCTATTGACAATAGTGCATGATTAAATCATCACCAAACTAGAATAATATGAATTTGGTATTTTTTTAAAGGCTCTTTTCGTAGAGTTTGTTGTTTTTTATGTCATATTTGAAGTAAAATGCGACGTAGTGCTCGAGATTTTTGCTCACGCGTCTAGCTATACCAACAGCAAAGGTGCTAACCGGATTGAGCGGCCATATAAGCGCTTATTTAGTTTAAATTTTCAATTTCGATGATTTGACGGCCACCACAGCACTTATTTACCGATATCAACTCGTTGAAACAACAAATTCACCCAAATAAGTGCGCTGGTGGCCGCACAATTCTAATAATGCCTCATGTGTCACAGATAAGCGCACTGGTGGCCGTCATCGACTCATCGACCGCAGTACAATGCCTCCTCCATTGCGTCTGTTTAACACTACGACGCATTTTAGCTATTTTGCGCATTAACAACAATCTCTTAGAAAACAGCCTTTTTAAAAAAAGTTATAGCATATAATTACATTTTGCAGTACAGTTAATTGGTGTTTGTTGAGACTAAGGGAGCGAATAAAAGCTATGTCGGAACAGAACAATACCAAGCAAAAATTAACTTTATTTGGTCTAACATGGCCTATATTTATTGAAACCTTGTTACATATGTTAATGGGAAATGCAGATACGTTAATGCTTAGCCAATATTCGGATAATGCAGTGGCAGCAGTTGGTGTTGCCAATCAGATTATTGCAGTAATCATCGTGATGTTTGGTTTTGTAGCAGCAGGCGCGGCAATTCTTGTTGCTCAAAACCTAGGTGCTTCTAATCGATTTGAAGCAGTTGAGATTTCGGTTACTTCTATTAGTTTAAATTTGTGGTTTTCCTTAATACTAAGCATCGGCGTTTATTTATTAAGTAAGCCGATTTTACAACTAATGAATATACCGAATGAATTATTTGGAGATGCAACTGTCTATTTAAATCTTGTAGGTGGTTTTATTTTTGTCCAAGCACTAATTATGACTGTCTCTGCTATCCTACGAAGCTATGGTTTTACGAAGGACACGATGTACGTAACGATCGGCATGAACGTGCTCAATGTGATTGGCAACTACTTATTTATTTTTGGATCATTTGGCTTTCCTGTTCTAGGTGTAAAAGGTGTCGCCATCTCTACGATCATTAGTAGAGGCTTAGGATTCATAGTATTGCTTTTTCTGTTACTAAAAAGAACCGAATATACATTACCTGGGAGAGCATTTTTCACTTACCAAAAGCACCATGCTAAAGATTTACTTCATATAGGCATACCTTCCGCTGGTGAACAGCTTTCTTATAACATGAGCCAGATGGTGATCACATATTTTATCGCGCAACTTGGAACAGTAGCACTTACAACGAAGGTATATACACAAAATTTGATGATGTTTATCTTTTTGTTCGCGATTGCTATTGGGCAGGGGGCGCAAATATTAATTGGCCACATGATTGGTGCGAATAAATTAAAGGATGCTTATGACTGCTGTATAAAGAGTTTAAAAGTAGCCATTGTTGTTTCTATTGTTGGTGCAGTTATTATTTATTTTTCCAGTGGTTACTTAATGCGTATATTTACCGACAACCTTTCTATTATTGAGCAAGGTTCGATGCTATTACTATTAACAATTGTATTAGAGCCTGGTAGAGCTTTTAATATTGTCGTGATTAGCTCGTTACGCGCTGCAGGGGATGTCAAATTCCCAGTATATATCGGCATAATGTCGATGTGGGGCATTAGTGTTACATTTGCGTGGTTTTTTGGAATGTATTTAGGCTTAGGGCTAATCGGTATTTGGATTGCATTTATTGCAGATGAGTGGTTAAGAGGCATGCTCATGCTTCGTCGGTGGACAAATCGTTCGTGGATGGATAAACATTTTGTTCAAAAAGCATCTTCTAATTAAAAAATCTCGAGTATACGTAATTACTCGAGATTTTTTAATATTCTATCCTTTTACATATTAATCCTCTTGGTTATTCTTTCTTGTCATAAACATAATGGCAAGGACAAATCCACCAATTACAACGATAATAAAAGAAATAAACAGCCAGTTAAGACCTTTATCTTCTTCAACCATATATATATCTGATGTTTCCCTGTCGAGTGTAATTTTATAGGTACCGTCTTTTCTCTCCCGGACGATATCGTCCTGTAATAAGCCGGTTAACTGCATCCCACTCGGTACGTTATCTGTAGAAATAGTTAAAGTTTCCTCACCATTATTTATTGCAACATACATAATTTGTCCTTGATGTGACCGTTTATAGACACTCATTGCTCCATTTTCACCTATGAGCTCAATCTTTCCTTTTGAAAGGGCAGGAAATTTTTTTCGGATTGCGTTTAATTGCTCAATAAAGTTTTTTAGTTGATTATCTCCACTATTAAACTGAACCATATCATGATCTGGCTCATCAATACCATTATTCATAGGAATTTCTGAACCTTGATAAATGATTGGCATCCCATTGATCGTGTATAAATATGTTAGACCGAGCTTCCAACGTGTTACCGGATTATAACCTTCTGCTGATGATTTTCTTGCAAATCTAGTAGTCATAATATCATCAAGAGCGCCTGTGTGAATACTATCATTCGGTTCTTTCCATGTTTGATAAAGAGGATCTAGCTCATTACCTGCAGCTCGAAATATCGAAGTAGCTTGTTCATTCAACTGATTATCTATTAGAGCATCGAAATCTGCATTAAGCCAATCATCTGTGTTGTTAGAATCACCTATGGTAAAAAAATTAGCGTCGATTAAATGTACACGATCGTTTAATTTTTTGATAAATGCTTCTGGAGTTTGTTCATCAATATAAATACGATAACCATCAATTTTGGCTTCTTTCATCCAGTATTCCGCGGAATCAATAAGATAGTTTTGCACCTCTACATTGGATAAATTAAGTCGTGGAAGACCTTGGTCCCATATACTAGTTTGTACCGTTCTATCAGTCATATAGTAGTCAGTAGTATTTTTACCATTAACCCAAGGGTGATTACTTGCCGTGTGTGTAATAACAAAATCTAAAATTACTTCTATACCTCGTTTATGTGCTTCTGTTACTAGCAGCTTCAAATCTTCCATCGTACCAAACTGCTCTTCTACCACGCGGTAATCACTTATTTGAAATCCTTGAAAGCTTCCCTGTTCATTTTCCATAATTGGGCTTAAATTAATTGCTGTAAAACCTAATTCACTTATATAATCTAATTTATTTATAACACCTTGAATGTCTCCACCATGATATGTATCCACATCGTCAATATTAACTTCAATATCATTCGTTGAGGACCCATTTACAAATCGGTCAACAAGGATATAATAAACAGCATTGTCTTGCCAATTTTGCACATCACCCTTAGCCAATGCTACTGGTTTTTCAAGCAATAACAGGAACGGAAGGCTCATTAAACAGATTATTAACTTTTTCATTTTGCGACCTCCCAAATATTTTTTGTAACATATCTGTAATATAAGACTCTTTATAGATTATCTGTTAGTAGGAAGTGTTGTCAATAAAAATTGTTAATTGTGCTTGAAAAGTCACATTTAAGACACAATAGATCACAGAGAAGTGACGCACGAAGTGGAAGGAAATCTTGTTGTGCGCTAGAGTTAGACTTCCCTGAGTTCTAGTCTTAACTTTAAAAATAGGCTTTTTTAAAATAAATTGTTTTTGCGCAAAACAGCTAAAATCTCGTCGAAGTGTTAAACAGGCGCTATGTAGGAGACATGCACTGCAGACGATGAGTCGATAACAGCCACCACTGCACTTATCTGTGACAAATGATGCATGATTAGAATTGTGCGGCCACCAGCGCACTTATTTGGGTGAATTTGTTGTTTCAACGAGTTGATATCGGCAAATAAGTACTGTGGTGGCCGTCAAATCATCTAAATTAAAAATTCAAGCGAAATAAGCGTTTATATGGCCGCTCAATCCGGTTTGCTCCTCTGCTGTTTGATATAGCGAGCCGTCGTATTTAATTTCAAGTATGAATAAAAACTCCACCCATGCAGGTGGAGTCCGTATTACTATTTTTCAATTATAATATTATAGGTGCGCAACCAGTGATCAATCTGACCCAAGTGTGCTAACAACTGCGGACCTGTCATTAATTGACCAAACCACGGGGCTTCGATTTCTTTTCCTTCACTGTCTACTAATTTGCGAATTTCCTCTTTGTCGAAGATTTCAAACAAACGCGCGTTAGGATCATCTAGTATTTCCTTTAACCAATTAACAACCGCTTCGGTATAAAAAGGATTATGTGTTTTAGGATAAGGACTTTTTTTACGATATAAGATTTCATCAGGTAGCACACCTTCTAGTGCTTTACGAAGAATCCCCTTTTCCCGACCTTGATAAGTTTTCATCTCCCACGGAACATTCCAAACATATTCCACTAGGCGATGATCACTGAAAGGTACACGAGCCTCGAAGCTAGCACCCATACTCATACGATCCTTTCGATCTAACAATGTTGGCATGAACCAGTGCATATTCAGATAAAACATTTGTCTTCTTTGCCGCTCAATCTCTGTATCACCTTCATATGCAGGGGTCTCATCAATTGTTTCTTGATAACGTTTGAGCATATATTCGTGTAAATCTAGCTTTTCCTTCCACTCATTAGTTAATAATGACCTTCTAACCTCTGCTGAGCGTATCCAAGGAAATCCTTCGCGAGATAAATCTTCTTCTCGGTAAAACCATGGGTACCCACCAAAAATTTCATCTGCACATTCCCCTGAAAGCGCAACAGTCACTTCTTGTTTCGTTTTTCGACAAAACCACAGTAACGATGAGTCAACATCTGCCATCCCCGGCAAATCACGCAATTCTACTGCTTCTTTTAACATATCTGCAAGTGTCGCATTATCAATTACAAAATTATGATGCTCAGTACCATGGGCGTCGACCATTTTACCGATAAAGTCTTGATCGTTGTTTGGTTGGAATGAGCTTTTTTTGAAATATTTCGCATTGTCTTCATAATCAATGGAAAATGTGTTCAATGTTCCTTTACCGTGTTCTTTCAAGTAATTCGATGCGAAGGCAGTAATCGCACTTGAATCAACACCACCTGACAAAAATGTTCCTAATGGTACATCTGAGATCAACTGACGTTCCACTGCATCTTTTAGTAAATAATGGATCACATCTGCCGTTTCTTCGACATCATCAGTATGCGCTGTGCTAACAACATTCCAATATCTATTTGTACGGAATCCTTTTTTATCAAACACACCAACATGTGCTGCGCGAAGCTCGTTAACACCTTTAAAAACACCATGACCTGGTGTTCTTGATGGACCAAGCGCAAGTACTTCACTAAGGCCTTCTTGATCAATGATTGGCTCAATTTCTTCATGCGCAATTAGTGCCTTTAATTCAGAGGCAAAAATAATTCCTCCATTTCGCTCTGTATAAAATAATGGTTTCACACCTAATCGGTCTCTAGCCATAAATAATTGTTCTTTTTCTGGATCCCAGATAGCGAAAGCAAATATGCCATTAAATTTCTCTACGCACGCTTCCTTCCATTCCATATAACTTTTTAATAACACTTCTGTATCGGAATGAGATCTAAATGTCCAGCCAAGACTAAGTAATTCTTTTCTAATATCTTCAGTATTATATAATTCACCGTTATAAACTAAGATGTAGTTATCATCATTCTTGACGCATTCCATCGGTTGTTTTCCACCCTCAGGATCGACAACGATTAACCGTTGATGTCCAAATGCAACATGCTCCGAAATCCATTCATTGTGCTCATCTGGACCACGGTGTTGTATTGCGTTAGCCATCTTTCTGACGTTATCTATTTTCGTTGTTAGATCGCGTTCAAAATTTACCCAACCAGTAATTCCACACATATATTTATATAACACCCTTTCCTAACAAGATAGCCACACACCCATATATATGAATAAAGTGCCTAACATGTGATGAAAAGGGACTTTTAAGACAGAAAAA
>NZ_JBJGXI010000057.1:0-29841 GCF_045635475.1 Radiobacillus sp. PE A8.2
GTCTAAGTTTAAAAAAGGTAGAAATTAGGTTTAGCTTCATTTGAAAGCGGTTACTTATAAAAATATACTTTACACATCCATTTATTCTGAATAAATAACACATTAAAGGGGGAGATTGAAATGTTGGGATTGGTTATAGGTATTTTCTTAGGTAGCCTTGCCACCATGTTTACCATGAGCCTAATGATAGTAGCTAAAAGAGCAGACCAAAGACAAGATTACACAGAACAATACTAAAAGATGATAGCATTATCAGTTGCATCCGTTCTGGGTGCTTTTTATTTGGAGCAACCTCTTATAACAAAAAGAAGAGAACATCTGTGCACAATTACTGCTTCAACTCGCTCTCTTCTTCAATCCATACTGGTGGTCTACCAAACGAATGATATTCTATTTTATAGTTCCTTACATAATCTAGAGGATAACAATTTCTTCCGTCAATGATCCGTGCACGGTTCATTAATTCTTCATACTTAGATAATGGAAGATCTTTAAACTGATCCCAATCAGTCATAATAAATGCTACATCTGCATCTATTAGTGCTTCTTCTATCGTACTAGCAAATTCTATTTCTTCAGGTAATACTTTCATTGCATTTGGAATAGCTTTAGGATCAAATGCTGTAACATTAGCGCCTAAGTCCAGTAAGTAATTTGCGATTCTTATTGAAATTGCTCCTCGCACATCATCTGTTTTAGGTTTGCGACTTAGACCAAGTAAAGCTACTTTTTTGCCTAAGAATTCTCCATCCATCACTTCTTTTGCCTTTTTCATGAAAACAGAATGTTGGTTATTATTCACCCTTAATACTGATTCTAGTAAAGATGAACGATAGTCAACGTTCTCAGCCGCTTGCTCTATACCTGCGACCTCATGCGGGAAGAACGAGGCTCCATATCCCAGACCCGCACCTAGAAATTTTCGACCGATGCGATCATCTAAGCCAATGGCAAATGCAACATCATCAATATTTGCCCCTGCATTTTCACATAATCTTGCTATATCATTTATAAAGCTAATTTTGGTTGCTAAAAATGCATTAGATGCATACTTGATAATTTCTGCACTACTAATATCTGTCTTAAAAATAGGAATTTGGAACGGAATATTAATCTCTTCTACTACATTAGCAGCTTGGTCATTGACCGCACCTAAAACAATTCTGTCTCCATAGAACGTATCATGAACAGCATTTCCTTGGCGACTAAAATCAGGGTTGATGACCATTTGAAAGGGAATCTTGGTGTGTTTTTTCATCAGTTTTTCAATATTCGTAAGTGTACCTAAAGGCACCGTGCTTTTTATTACGACAATCACTGGTTGACTGATTGTTGTGGCAATATCAATTGAGGCTTGTTCAACAGCAGTTAGATCGACTCTACCATTGGATAGGAGTGGGGTTTCAACAGCGATGTAAATAACATCCGTATCGTTCAAAGCTTGTGTGCGATCATGTGTAAAAGATAATCTTTCCTCGTTCATATTGGTTTTCATTAATCCTTTTAATCCCGGTTCATAAAGTGGTAATAGACCATTTTTTAATTGTTCGGCTCGGTCACGGTCAGGTTCTAATCCAACGACGTTATGACCAATCTGTGCTAATGATACACTTGTCACTAATCCTAGATAGCCAGCACCAATAACGGATATTCTCATACATACCTCCTTAGATTGTAAATGAACTATAATTAAAATTTCACAACGATAACTGGGTATTCTAATGTTTTCTAATGAAACAACATAAAACTTAACATAAGGAAAAAACTGAAATCTATTTTGCAATTATCTTACCATTAATTATAAAAGTTTACTAGGAAGAAATAATCCTCATAAAAACTAGAATAACCGAGCATACACATGAATTTTAAAAATAACAAAGGAAGTCCACACATCTTACACGTGTCCATCCTTTGTTAGAGATTGGTGAAGACTTAATTTTTTTCATCAACAATGATAGAAAAAGTTGTTGTTAAACTGCTCCCAGGTTGGACTAAATGTAATGCTTCTTTTCGATTTAATTCATCAGGCATTGCCATCCAAGGTTCCACACACACAAATGATTTATTAGCTTCTGTCCACAGAACAATATATCCAAATTCTTCTCCATACGCGAGCGTTATTTTTTTGTTTAAACTTGGAGAAGTGAAACCTACGCTTCTTTCTTTGCTATCTAGCAAGATAAAAGCTTCTTGCTTATTTTCAAGGTCTACTTCACCTGTAAAAGGTTTAATATGCATATCGTTATGATCCTCGTAAATGGTTGCATCTGAGTCTAAATGAAATTGCTTATCTGGTGTTAGGAAATAAGGATGAAAGCCAGCGTACATCGGCATTTCAGCTGAAGAATTATTTTTATATTCTTGAATAATTTTCAAGTTGTTTTGTTCCAGCACATAAGTAAATACCAAATCAAACTGAAACGGAAAGGACATTTTCGTTTTCTCATTACTCGAAAAACCGATTGTAATCGATAGTTCATCGGAATCGTTCGTTGCTAACACCTGCCATGGATGATTTCTAGCGACACCGTGATTATTCATCGTGAACGTATTTCCATTCCACTCATATTGTTTGTTATGTAAAAAACCACAAATCGGAAACAAAATCGGAATACCACCACGGATATTTTTATCCTCATCCCATAAAGTCTCCTCATTAAGATAAAGTAGTTCTTCCCCCTCAAACCCTAGGCTCGTAATAATTCCACCTTTTTCCGGAACTACATGCATCCAGGCATTAGAATCTGTGTCGATAAGCTCGTAAACTGGGAATTTTTTATCTTGTAGTACATTGATTGTTCTCACCTTGTCTCCTCCTCGGTATTTACAATTATTTTTAAAATACATTTTAATACAGTGTATTTCAAGCCCACTTCTATGTAAAGAACGATATAATCTGTATTAGTGAGGGATACAGTTGTTATATATAATTAAATTTCTATTCGAATTTTTACTTCCACCAGGCTTTTTCATTATTTTGTTCGTCTTATTCTCAATTTGGCTATTAAGAAAAAATCAAAAAAGAGCAAGTATTATGGTACTAGCTTGTAAGTTTCTTTTGTACATATATTCAATCCCGATTACTGGAAGTATACTTATTCAGTCCTTAGAAAAAAGACATCACGTTCCTACAACTATTTCCAGTGATGTAATTATCATGCTTGGTGCTGGTGCGACTGATGGGACGATGGATTTTAGTGGTGAGGGACATCTCTCTGGTCACGCTGTAAATCGTCTATTAACTGTCGCGAGACTATATAAGCAAACAAGTCTCCCTATCATTCTGTCTGGTAGATCTGTATTTCCCGATTCGGGTAATGAAGCACAAATCCAAAACGTAAATTGATTGATTTAGGAATTCAAAAGACAAGATACATATAGAAGCGGACAGTCTGAATACAGAGCAGAACAGACAGCTAACAAAAGAAATAATGCAGCAACACGTCTATGCTAGACCACTACTAGTCACATCAGGATTCCATATGGAACGTTCCATTCAAAACTTTGCAAAAGTTGATATTGCTGTTACACCTTACCCGACAGATTTTCTAGTTAGCGAGGAAATAGCATTATATCCTAATCAGTTCGTCCCTTCAGATTTTTCTTACATATGTCTTGCCCTGAAAGAATACTTAGGATTACTTGCTCTAAGTATTCCTAAATATGCGACTATAAGAGGTCTTATTTTACCTGAAATTCCTGTTTTGGTAACTTGTCCTTGTTTATTGTGGATGGGCACTCCATAATCCTATTAAAAGACAAAGACTAGTTTCGCAGCTTTAACACTAAACTAGTCTTTGTCTTTGTTTTTGTTTTTGTCTTTGTTTTTGTTTTTGGCTGTTTTTTAAGAGATTGTTGTTATTGACAGAACAAAAGCGCAGTGCGCCGGTTAGCGACGTACGGACTGGGACTCGAAACAATAAAATCACTTGTTTCTGCGGTGTATATTCATTGTAGCTTTCCTTAGTGCGATTACTCGCCTCACCGAAAACATTTGAACTGAACCGTAGGACCATAGTAGGCTACGAAGCTTTACCTCGCACGAAGAAAATTGTTCTATATTTTCGATGGAGTAAGGAAATATGCCCCTGCATAAGGGGGATGTCGACGTTGGACGGCAAGAACGCTCTTAGTTGAACTTCGACAAATCTGGAGTCGATGTTGACTTATCGTGTCATGAGGTGAGGGAAGTCTCGCTAGTCGCTGGCGCTCAGAACTGGCCGTGGCTAATGCTTAATTTATCCACATTTAGATATTTTATAATCTCCTGGTGTAACAAGAAAATACGCCGAAGTGTGTGGTGGTCCGGGTGAAATTTAAGTTGTTCGACGTTGGCGGGTATCCAGCCTCTTATCTGTGACAAACGCGTCATATGTGGAATTATGCGGCCACCAGCGCACTTATTTGAATAAGATGCGTGTTGTTAAATGCTGTTTTCGGCAAATAAGAACTCTGGTGCCCGTCAAATAGTCAAAACTGTCATTTCATGTAAAATAAGTGCTCCTGTATACGCGAAAATTCCTATTGCTTGTGTGTCCTAATCACATACCGGTGACTGCGTTCCCCGTGGAAAGCAAGCACAACTTCGACGTGTCACCAATAACGTATAGCAACAAAGTTTCCGAAAAGAGCCTTATATTTATGATGTAATTTGTTTTACCATGTTATGGACTTTACTAACCTCATCTTCAGAAACAATTAAATAATAGATGCCATCTATCATTTTTCCAGTCCCTTTCATTTGATAGCTAGTAAAGTTATTTCTAGAAGCACTATAATTCATTAGTAAGTTTCTCATGTCAGCAAAATCCATATTTGTCGCCATGTTATTTCCTAGAACGTCGATCATATCACTTATTTTGTTAATAGAGCCTACACTAGCACCCTTGTCAATAATTGCTTCAATAACTTGTCGCTGACGCTTCGTTCTACCAAAATCGCCATTAGGATCTTGATAACGCATCCGAACATACCCCATCGTTTGCGGACCATCTAGTTGAAGCTCGCCTTCAGCATAGTGAAACCCTTTTTCATAATAACCAGTGTCAACCCAATCTAATTCGTTGGTTACAGTAATGCCATTAATAGCATCCACCATCTCACTTAGACCTTCCATATTCATTTCAACATAATAATCCAGGTCTATATCAAGTAAATTCTCTACCGTGTTTATAGACATATCTATACCGCCAAAGGCATACGCATGATTAATTTTGTCATCAAAACCTCTACCAACGATTTCAGTTCTGGTGTCTCGCGGGATACTTATTAGCTGCATGCTATCATTAACAGGGTTTAATGATAACACCATTAGGGCATCCGAACGTCCCCGATCACCTGAACGTTTATCCACACCTAATAATAATATATTTAAAGGCTCGCTATCTTTAAGCTTCTTTTTCGTTAAATCGTGGTCAATCGATGCCACAGGCTGGTTCATTTCGCTATCGACGGTTTGTTTTGCATCTAAATAGATTGACATCGAATAGCCAACAACTGCAAGCGTTAAGCCCAAAACTATTGCAAGTGGAATAAGAATCCACCGCTTACGGATCTTCTTTTTTTGTTTCTCATCTGACATATCAGACACCTCTTCTTAACATAAATAATACGAAAAGAATTCGCTTTTGGTAATAGATTACCGTAAGCGAATTCCAAACGTAAAGAAAATCAACAATTCTCTCTAGAATAATCTATTTAACCGTACAATAGCCATTTCAATCAGAACAAAAGCGCAGAGCCGTATGGAGGTGAGGGAAGGCTCGCTAGTCACTGGCCATGGCTAATGCTTAATGTTATCCACATTTAGTATATTTTATAATTTCCTATGCAACAAGAAAAATTAAAGAAACAATGTTGTTAAGCCTTACTAGTCAATGCATGAATCCGGTCCATTACATCTTGCTTTACTTCATTTAACAGTTTGCTACTCGCTTCCATCGTATCTTCATGTACGCCGAAATAAAACTTAATCTTCGGCTCGGTACCTGAAGGTCGTAAACAGAACCAAGAACCATCCTCTAATTTATATTTTAAAACGTTCGACTTCGGCAATGCAATCGCCTCAACCTGTTCAGATTCAACAATAGTTCTTTCACTTATTTTATAATCTTCTAGAATTGCAACTTTTTTGCCAGCAATTTGTTGTGGTGGATTATTTCTAAATTCAGTTAATAGCGCCTGTATTTGTTCTGCTCCGTCTTTTCCTTTTAACGTTAACGATTCTAATGTCTCAAGATAAAAACCGAATTCTTCAAAAATAGTAATAAGTGCTTGGTAAAGAGATTTGCCTTGTGTTTTATAGAAAGCAGCAACTTCTGCAACCATCAAGCAAGATTGCACCGCATCCTTATCGCGGACAAAATCTCCTATTAAATAACCATAGCTCTCTTCATAACCAAATAAAAAGCTCTTTTCTTTCGTTTCTTCAAATTCCTTAATTTTTTCACCAATAAATTTAAATCCAGTTAAAGTATCAATAGTTTCCAATCCATAGCGAGTTGCAATATCGCGACCAATTTCTGATGTAACGATTGTCTTCAGCACTGTCGCATTCTCTGCAAGGGTATTCGTTTTTTGCTTTTGAGTAATCAAGTAGTGTAGTAAAATTGCACCCACTTGGTTACCTGTTAACACTTGGTATTGATTAGCTTCATTTTTAACTGCTACACCTACGCGGTCTGCATCTGGGTCTGTTGCTATTAAAATATCAGCCCCTACAGTTTCACCGTGCTTAATAGCTAATTCAAATGCCGCATGCTCCTCCGGGTTAGGTGATGATACAGTTGAAAAATTGGGATCAGGTAATTCTTGTTCTTTTACGACTTCAACATTATTAAAGCCAATTGCTTTTAATCCATCTCGGACCGGTAAGTTGCCCGTACCATGAAGTGGCGTAAAAACTATTTTAAGATCGTCTGCCATTTCTTTGATTACCTCTGGCTGTACCACAATTGATTTTAATTGTTCAATATATGCTTTATCAATAATTTGATCAATCATCTTTAACTGCTCATTCGCTTTTAAATCCGCTTCGGAAGCAACCAGAACAGTCAATTCATCCTCAACTTCATTTACCTTTGCAACAAGTTCATCCGCAGGTCCTGGCGGTAACTGTCCGCCATCTGGCCCATAAACTTTAAACCCATTATATTCTGGTGGGTTATGGCTAGCAGTAATAACAATTCCTGCATATGCGTGCAAGTAACGCACTGCAAAAGATAGCTCTGGAGTAGGGCGCAGCTCACTAAACACATAGGTTTGAATACCATGATATCCTAGTGTTTTTGCAGCCTCCATAGCAAATTCAGGTGACTTAAAGCGTGAATCGTAAGCTATAACAACTCCACGAGCTTTGGCTCCGTCTCCATTCTCTTCTATGTAGCGAGCTAAACCTTCTGCCGCCTTACGCACTGTGTACATGTTCATACGGTTTGGACCAGGTCCGATTTCGCCACGCATACCACCAGTTCCAAATTCGAGTTCCTTATAAAAACAATCTTCTAATGTTTTATGATCACTTGTTAACGATTCTAGCTTGTCTTTTAGTTCTTGGTCCATCTCTGTGAATAGTTTCCATTTTTGATATTGTTTTTGCCATTCCATTATGTAAATACTCCTCCTTATGATTAAGCCTTCTTCTATTTAATATTAATTTTCATATCCAGTTGGATTACTTTTATGCCAATCCCATGCATGTGAAATAATCGCCTCAATATTAGGGTATTGTGGTATCCATCCTAGTTCCTGCCTTGCTTTATCAGAAGATGCGATTAATACAGCTGGATCACCATAACGTCTAGGTGCTACTGTTGCAGGTATTTCGTGGCCGGTTACTTCTCTGCATGTTTCAATAACTTGTTTTACTGAGAAACCTGTGCCATTTCCTAAATTATATATACCACTTTCATTTGTGATTTTTAACTTCTTGACTGCAAGAAAATGTGCTTCCGCCAAATCCATCACATGGATATAATCACGGATACATGTGCCATCCTCTGTATCATAATCGTCTCCAAACATTTTCACATCTTCCCTTTGCCCAAGGGCAACCTGAAGTACGATAGGAATTAAGTGGGTTTCTGGATCATGATCCTCCCCTATTCTACCTTGTGGGTCTGCGCCAGCTGCATTAAAGTAACGCAAACATACAGATTTTAATCCATAAGCCTGATCACTCCAACGAAGCATCTTCTCAATCGCTAATTTTGTTTCCCCATAAGGATTTGTTGGTACCGTTGAATCACTTTCTAATATCGGCACAGAGTCCGGTTCCCCATATGTCGCGGCAGTAGAAGAGAATACAATTCTTTTCACATGATGCTCTACCATCTTTTTCACCAAATGATACGTACCTATTACATTGTTCTCATAATATTTTAATGGATTTTCAACACTTTCTCCAACTAGAGAATCGGCAGCAAAATGGATGACTGCGTCGATAGTGTGTTTTTCAAAAATCTCATCCAAAAGCGCCTCATCACTTAATGCGCCTTGGTAAAATGCCGTGTTCATTAAAGCATCGTGATGACCTTTTTGCAAGCTATCTAATACAACTACTTCTTCACCTTGTTCCTGTAAAAACAATACCGTGTGACTGCCAATATAACCTGCTCCACCAGTTACTAAAATGGACATGAATAGTCCTCCCCTATTAACGTATTTTTCTATTTATCAGCTGAATGTGAGTAACATATTTTGATTGCGACTGATTTGTGGTTAGGATGTGGAATATTGATTAAACGTATGTAGTTTTTTTAAGTAGTTTCGATACTTTACTGATTATGGTAATTATTGAACAAATACGCATTCATTATATCATGACAAATACCGAGTTGGAGAAAAAATTCTAAATGAATTTGTTAAATCTATTTAAATTTTTTTGTTTGTATCTTTTGTCTATGATTGCAAAACAGAAAAAAAGAGAACAAATAATGTTCCCTTTATTTTCGAGGAGATAAAGGAAACATGCCCCTGCATAAGGGGTATGGCGACGTTGGACGGCAAGTCCACTTTTAATCGACCTTCCACAAAACCTGAACCGATGTTGACTTATCGTGTCATGAGGTGTGGGAAGTCTAGCTAGTCGCTGGCGCTCGGAGCTGGCCGTGGCTAATGCTTTATATTATTCACATTTAGATATTTTATAATCTCCTGATGTATGCAACAAAAAAGGGCAATGCTGAATGTTCAGCATTACCCTTAACCTTTATAATTTAAGCTAGAACTGCATCACCGAAAAACTGTGGTAAGTGCTCTTTATGCGCTTCAAGCATTTCATCCAAAATTTCTTTCGCCACTTTATCAGAAGGAACTAATGGATTGATCGTCATTGCTAATAGTGCTGTATTATAATCACCCGTTACAGCCGCTTCTGCAGCAACACGTTCGAATGATTTGATTTGTTGCACTAATCCTCTTGTAGCTACTGGAAGGTCGCCAACAGCTACAGGCTTTGGTCCTTCTTTCGTGATTACACAGTTAACCTCTACAGCAGATTCATTTGGAATACTAGCAATTGCTCCGTTGTTAATCGTATTCACTGGCTGTATGTCTCTACGGTCGTTGTACATTGATTCTATTAAGCTACAAGCAGCATCGCTATAATAAGCTCCGCCACGTTTTTCTAATTGAGGTGGCTTTATTTCAAGATCTGGATCTTTATAAAGCTCAAACAATTCTTCTTCTAACTTTTGTACGACCTCTGCTCTTGTTCCATTCGTTGCTGCATCTTCTTTTTCGTTCGCAAGCATTTGATCTGTTTTGTAGTAGTAACGGTGGTATGGACAAGGGATCGCTCCAAGTGCTTTAAGGAATTCTGGCTCCCAACCGATATCAGCAATATTTTTCATAGTCATACCTGACTTTGGCTCGCACATTTTCTCGATAACTTCGTTTGTAACATCGTTGCCATCTAGATATACCTGAAGTCCGAATACCATATGATTTAATCCTGCAAAATCAACGAAGACACGCTCAGGCTCCACTTCTAATAACTTTGCAATTCCCATACGGATTCCGATTGGCACATTACACAAACCGACAATTTTAGTCCAGTTGCTATGACGTAACACTGCTTCTGTTACCATTCCAGCCGGATTGGTAAAGTTAATCAACCATGCATCCGGGCAAAGCTCCTCCATATCTTTCACAATACCTAGGATGACAGGGATTGTTCTTAATCCTTTTAGTAACCCACCAGGTCCATTTGTCTCCTGGCCAATCACGTCATACTTTAATGGTATTCTTTCGTCTTTTGCACGAGCAGCTAACAAACCTACTCGAAATTGCGTCGTTACAAAATCCGCATCTCTTAATGCTTTCCTGCGGTCTAGTGTTAGATGAACCTCAATTGGTAATCCCGCTTTTTTCACCATACGTTTAGCGAGATCTCCAACAATCTCTAATTTTTCTTTTCCTGCTTCAATATCAACTAACCAAAGCTCTCGAATTGGTAAGGATTCATAACGTTTAATAAAACCTTCAATTAATTCAGGAGTATAACTTGAGCCGCCGCCTATCGTTACAATTTTCAATCCTTTACTCATACGTAACATCCTCTCCATATTTCTAAATTTTATATTGATAATAATTGAAACTAGTTTATGAACATAAACGAAATAATGTATAATGATTCCTGAATACATACCCTATTGGAAAGTGTGATTATTTTGTTTACTAACGAACAAATATCAACCTTCACGGAATTAGAAATTGACCTATATAAATATATTGTGAATCATGCAGACAAGGTAATTTTTATGCGAATCAGAGATTTAGCAAATGAAACGCATGTTTCTACTACAACGGTGCTGCGCTTCTGTAGAAAATGTGGTTTTGACGGATTTGCAGAGTTTAAGGTTCAATTAAAAATGCATTTAGGAAAAAAAGAATCTAGCAATCTTATCCAAACACAAACTTCTTTTAAAGAATTTATTGAAAGAACACTGACCCAGGAACATCAAGAGAAAATGTCTTTAATTGCTTCTGTCCTGGCACAAACGAATAACATCGTCTTTATTGGTATTGGTACTTCAGGCATTCTAGCTGAGTATGGCGCACGTTATTTTTCAGGCTTAAAACGATTTTCCTTGCACATTAAAGATCCATTTTTTCCAATTCACGCATCTTATTTAGAAGAAAGCGTTGTTGTTGTTTTATCCGTATCTGGTGAGTCTAATTCCACTATTTCCTTAACTAACAAAGTGAAAGAAAAAGGGGCAACTGTTGTTAGTATTACGAATCATCCAGATTCAACCATTGCAAAGTTATCCGATTACAATTTGTCTTATTATGTTTCACAAGAGTTTGTCGGAAATGTTAATTTAACTACACAAATCCCTGTCGTCCATCTATTAGAAAGTTTAGCAAAGGAAACCTATCGACAGATGGAAAATTAATTTAACTAGATATTCAGTCCTGATACCTCTCCTTACAGTAAACGCTTCATCCATCCAATTGTAAAGCGTATTCGTGCTTTCGGTGTTATATTTCTAACGAAAGAAACCCGTTACATAAGTGTAACGGGTTGTTACTATTTTTGAAAGTATTGCAATGCTTACCCCCGATAATAATAAGCATGATTGGACAGACCTATAAGAAACAGGTATAAATAAAGCAGATAAATCCAGGAGGGAGAGATTCCATGCATCATTTTAATGAAGTGTTTATTCAAATTTTAATCCTACTTGCTATATCTGTTACGGTTATCGGAATAGCCAAGAAATTCAAAGCCCCTTATACGATCGCACTCGTATTGGTAGGATTGTTTTTAGGGATTATCAATACACCATTTCATATTGTGGATGAAGCTGAGGCATTTATTACGCAATCAGAAGTGTTCCAAGCGATCATCATTTCTTTGTTTTTACCAATTTTACTTGGTGATGCAACTTTGAAGCTTCCATTTCATCACTTATACGAGCAGAAAAAAGCTGTATTCGGAATGGCACTTGGTGGTACATTACTATCTTTTGTCGTCATCGGGTTTGCAACGCATTATATTATTGGCTTACCAATTGCCGTTGCCTTTACTTTTGCGGCCTTAATGAGTGCAACTGATCCTATTAGTGTTCTTTCTATTTTCAAATCCGCTGGTGTTTCCCAAAAACTTTCCACTGTTATGGAAGGTGAATCGTTGTTTAACGATGGCATTGCGGTGGTATTATTTAAAATATCATCGATTTACTTGCTTACATATATTGAACTCGGTTGGGAAGGATTAGGGAGCGGCATATTCATGTTTTTAAAGTTTAGCATCGGTGGGGCATTAATTGGGATTGTTCTCGGTTTTATTCTGGCACAGGTGACTCGCTTTTTTGATGATTATCCTTTCGAAATTATTATTTCCGCACTTTTGTTTTTTGGTAGTTATTTTATTGCAGAGCACCTTGGTGTGTCAGGTGTAATTGCCGTTGTTACTGGCGGATTTATGTTTGGAGATTATGGGGCGAAAATAGGCAGCATGTCAGCAGAGACAAAAGTTAATATTAATACTTTCTGGGATGTGATTACCTTACTCGCTAATTCGATTATCTTTCTATTAGTTGGGTTAGAAATTCGTAATATTGCTTTTGAAGGTAAATGGATGTTAATTTTATTTGCCATAGTTATCGTTTTGGCAGGAAGAGTGGTTGCTCTTTATACAAGTACGCTCCATGTGAAAAATATTAACCAAAAAGAACGTGCACTCCTCAACTGGGGAGGTTTAAAGGGAAGTTTGTCGATTGCGCTAGCTCTCAGTCTACCAGTGGATTTTGAGGGTCGTGACGATGTATTGCTCCTAACATTTGGTGTTGTATTATTTTCATTAATTATTCAAGGTCTTACGATTAAACCCCTGATCAAAAAGTTAGGGCTATCCGGGCTAACTTCGAGTAAGCAGGACTAGTGTCTGCTTACTCGAATTATAGATGAAGCCCAGTGTAAATTATATTAATTATATAGTTGGTAAAGGCGAATCAGTTATCTTCCGACAAAAAACATGTTAATATATATATGCCCCCAGAAAAAAACTTTGATGAGATAATGTACTAATTATCCCCATCTATTCTGAACCGAGTATTCAGAATTATGTAACAATACATTTGGAAAGGAAGTGGCTACCATAGTAAGCAAATCAAAAGAAATGAATGCAAATACAATTTATCAAGACGTTGATTATTTAGGATCACTTCTTGATAATGTCTTATTAAACGAAGGTGGAGAAAATTTACTCGAACGAGTAAAAAAGATTCGCTCCTTAGCCAAGGAGCTACGTGACACAAAAGACACTGCAGCGTATGCTCAAATAAAAGAGGAAATTACTGGTTTAGATCCTTCAATGAGAAAAGATGTTATTCGAGCTTTCTCTGTTTATTTACACATATTTAATATTGCCGAGCAAAATTACCGAAGCCGCCGTCGAAGAGAATACCAGGCACAGGATACAGATTTAATCCAACGGGGATCATTAGAAGATGGGGTAAATAAATTACAAGAAAATCAAGTATCTGAGGATATGCTTACCAAATTATTGGAAACGCTGTCGATGGAGTTAATCATTACAGCCCATCCAACAGAAGCAACCAGACGTTCTATACTACAGATACACCAACGAGTTGCTGGTTTGTTGAAAGCCTGGGATTATGCTTATACACGACACGAGAAGCGAGTGATCCAGGAAACAATTTCAAATGAAATAACAATACTTTGGCAAACAACCGAGATTCGTGGCAAAAAACCAACGGTAATGGATGAAGTATCGAATGGTCTCTACTATTTTGACAATGTGTTATTCGAGGTATTACCTCGCATTCACCAAGATTTAGAGGATTTGTTATCTGAAAAATATGAACAGCGCATTCATGTACCTTCTTTTTTACGCTTCGGTTCGTGGATTGGTGGGGATCGCGATGGTAATCCTAATGTAAAAGCAACAACTACACGCGAAACTCTTGAAGCTCATCGAGCACTAGTACTTAAGAAATATAAAGAGGCATTAACAAATTTACAAGAATTATTAAGCCATTCGACAAAAGAAGTTCAGGTTAGTGATGAACTGCTTGCTTCTATAGAGTCAGAGAAAGGGTTAGTAAAAGACGATCCATGGGAAAGCCAAGATGAGATTTACCGAATAAAGCTAAGCATTATGTTGAAAAAATTGGAACTTATTGAACAACCAAAAGGTTATCAATCAGCACAAGATTTATTGGATGATTTATACCAAATTCAAGCAAGCATCGCTAATCATCATCCTTCAAATAATCCAATAAAACTTCTTCGACGTGTGATTAGACAAGTCGAGCTGTTTGGTTTCCATCTAGCTTCATTAGATGTTCGGAATCATAGTGGGGAGCATGAATCTGCACTTAATGAAATTTTCTATTCGGTTAATATTGCTGAAAACTATTCACAATTATCCGAAAAAGAAAAAGTGGATCTTTTAACAACTATATTACAGGATCCACGACCTTTGATTTCTATTTATGATTCGTTCACTCCAGAAACACAGGAGATGATTAATACGTTTCGTATGATCCAAAATGCACACACCAGCTTTGGTGAAAGGTCTATAGAAGTTTACTTAATAAGTATGACACAATCTGTAAGTGATTTATTAGAAGTGCTTGTATTGGCTAAGGAAGCCGGATTGTTCCGTATTTATCCAGACGGTACAATTAAGAGCAAGCTTCATGTCGCTCCTCTACTAGAAACAATTGAAGATTTAAGAAATGGTCCAGCGATGATTGAGGAATTGTTTAATATTCCGTTATATCGTGATCATTTAAAAGCTAGAAATGATCTACAGGAAATTATGCTTGGTTATTCTGACAGTAGTAAAGATGGCGGAACGATGACTGCAAACTGGGAGCTATACAAAACCCAACAAAGCATACATGACATTGCTTCTCGCTATGGAATAAAGCTTAAGTATTTCCATGGACGTGGTGGTTCATTAGGCCGTGGTGGTGGACCGTTATATGCTAGTATTCTATCCCAACCAGCGGTAACACTTGGTGATGGGGTGAAGATTACGGAGCAAGGGGAAGTTCTGTCTTCTAGATACTTACTTACTGACATTGCTTATCGTAGTCTAGAACAAGCAACAACAACATTGATGACAGCAATTATGGGAATTACCGATACAGACAATTCTAATCAAAACAATAATTTACCTTCATCTGAAGCAGAACAAGCAATGAGTGATATCTCTGTCTATGCGTTAGAGAAATACCAATCACTGATTTTCCATGACAGTGGATTTCTTGATTACTTTAAACAAGCAACACCACTTAATGAACTAGGTGATTTAAACATTGGATCACGACCGATGAGTCGTAAAGGTAGCAGCAAATTTGAGGATCTACGCGCTATTCCATGGGTATTTGCTTGGACACAAAGCAGACAGCTCCTTCCAGCTTGGTATGCAGCAGGAACTGGGCTACAAAAATTTGTAGAGAAAACAGGAAATATTGGATTGCTTAAGGAAATGTACAAGTCTTGGACATTCTTCCAGTCGACCATTAACAACTTGCAAATGGCGCTAACAAAAGCTGACCTAGAAACTGCAAGAGAATATACCAAAATGGTAAAAGACGAAGATACAAAGCAGCGTATATTTGATCTAATTACTAAGGAATACGAATTAACAAGAGATATGATCTTACAAATTACTGATCAAAAGGAACTATTGGATCATACACCAAACATTAAAGAGTCGGTTCGACTTAGAAATCCATTTGTAGATCCGTTGAATTTATTCCAGGTTGAGCTTATATCAAAACTTCGTGAAGGTACTGCATCTGAAGAAGATGAAGCTGTGCTTTTAACAGAAGTATTGTTAACAATCAATGGAGTAGCTGCAGGATTAAGAAATACGGGTTGATCATTTTTATAAATACCTCTACGCAACTTGATGCGTAGAGGTATTTTTATATGCTGTTTTTTAGAGGGTTGTTGTTATTACGTAAAATAGCTAAACTCCGTCGTAGTGTAAAACAGGCGCTTTGGAAAAATACGCCCTTTCCGGCGGGGAACGCTCTACTCCTCCTCGATCGCAAAGTGCGCTCTCTGCGGGGTCTTCAGACTGTTCCGCTCCCGCTGGAGTGGCGTATTTTTCCAAAGCTTAGGGTAGTTTTCTGTTACACATCTTTTATGAAGCGTAGGCCCTACACTTTGACTCCTCGAAAACACAACCCAATTTTCTTCGTGCGATGCTTCGCTGTCGTAGCTTTCCTTGGGACTGCGATTACTCGTCCCACCGAAAACATTTGTCCTGCGGGACTAGTGGCCTAAGTGAGACCCCGAAGCGCGATAGCGCGAGGCGGCTCACTAGCCCCCCGCTGAAAGCAAAGTGTAGGGACGGAGCGGTGTACATCTAAGATCGTGAGCACCTAACTACTACGACGTATATTACTTCAAGTCCGAAATATGTAAAGCAACGAACTTTTCGAAAAGAGTCCCAGCTCGACCTAAGGTGTCAATAATATTTCGAATAAATATGTTACAAATTTGTGAACTTATATGTTACAATTGTTGTAAGCACTTTCAAATGATATTAGAGAAAGTAATAAAGGAGTTGATGAAGGTGGATTTATTGTTAATCTATCTGTTGTTCTTTAGTTTTATGCCGTTTATATTATGGACGGAGCATTTACGAAAAACTGCGATTGCGCTAACAATATTAGTAATTGGCGCCTGGGTATCATTCGCAAACTTTGCCTTTGCTGGTGGTGCAGCTGACTCTAACCTGATTTACCTTTTGATTTTATTTGCTACCTTTATTTATGGTCACATCTCTTTTGTACAGATGATTTTGCAAATTAAAAAATCACTGAGCACGAAGAGTATCTTTCCATTTATTCAATCTAACAATTAATTTTCAGTTTAACTTGCTAAGAATATCTGGGTGGTGCCTACAACCGCCCGAACCGACTGAATAGGGCCATGCACTTCACCTCACTAGTAAAGGGCTACGCCAGATTAACAGCCTATTCGGGCGGTTGCAGGCACTACTCCTCCTCCTCAAGTTCGTCCACTAATTTTTCAGCCAATCTACGATACAAATTACTTACATTAACTAGACTAGCAATTAATAATACTTGTTCAATGTAACTTGATTCCTCTGTTTCGATTTGTTCAGATTCTTTACTTACCTCTTTTGAGCGTTCAATTATATCGCTTCGAAATGCTTCCTTGTTTATCTCTGTTAATTTAAGATAAACATCATAAAATCCTTCTAATGGAAAATCTGTTTCCTCTATATTATTATTGATCCCATCTAACGTTGCTTTTATGTCATTCATTGATAAGGTACCTTTTAATTGATAAATGAGACTTATTAATATTAAATGTTGCTTAGAGTACTTTTTATTTTTTATTGGAAACAGTAGTTTTGCTTTAGAATAATTGTTAATCATGGTTTTTGTTAGTATTTTGTCTTGCTCGTTTCGTTTGGTTCCTTCCAATTTTTTTTCAAACAATTGGATGACTTGATCCATATACAAATCAATATTCGGTATGTCCTCCATTGATAAATTACTTATTTGAAGCTTCTCTGCTGACTGTTGTATATTACGCATATTAAACCACCTATCTGTTTTATTACATTCATTTTACCTTATCATTCATCAAAGGTAAATGTTGACTATGTGATGTAATGCGTATATTATTATATGTAGTATTAAAAACTACATATTGCACCGTGGAGGTATAATTATGAATCAGTACATTAGAGAACCAATTAATGGCTTCACACATTTAGCTGGAGCAATTCTATCTTTTATTGGATTATTAGCAATGACTATAAAAGCCACTGCAACTGCTGATAACGCGTTGGCGATAGCAGCTGTGATTATCTTCGGCATAAGTATGATCATGCTTTATAGTGCGTCTGCAACGTATCACATGGTTATAGCAAAGAACAACGTCATTAGCTTTTTACGCAAAATAGACCACTCGATGATATTCATTTTAATCGCAGGAACTTATGCTCCCTTCTGCTTAATAGGGCTAAATGGAATGATTGGATGGTTATTAATTAGTGTCATTTTCGTTTTTGCTGTAAGCGGGGTAGTCTTTAAAATGGTCTGGTTTAATTGTCCAAGATGGCTTTCTACTAGTTTATATATCATTATGGGATGGATCGCTATTTTTGCTTTTTCTCCACTGTCAAAATCGATCCCTACAATGGGACTAACTCTCCTCATTATAGGTGGGATAATCTATACAATTGGCGGTGTCATTTATGCTACAAAGCCAAAAATCTTAGAGACAAAGTACATGGGATTTCATGAGATCTTTCACATTTTTATTCTGCTAGGTAGCTTAGCCCATTTCCTTAGTGTATATATGTACATACTGTAAGTACTCGGTTTGCTACTTCTACCCATGGATAAAATTTGTTTGTTAGAAAAACTAACAAGAAGGCTGATTTGTCTGCACAATACTGATATGATTTCTTTAATGAATAGAGAATTTACTCATTGCTTCCGTTTATTAATTTAAGGTGTCTTATTTGTGTCTTTTAGGTTGTCTTTAGGAAAAGCCTAGAAAAGGTAACTCTTTTCTAGGCTTTTCCTATGATTTGATTCCTAATTATTGGAGCCAATTAGCTTCTTATTTTACTAGACAATGCTGCTTTGTCTGCAATCACCTTAACATTGCTATGCTGATGTAGTATTGATGCTGGAAACTGTTCTGATACCTGCTTATTTAGGAGTTCCTGTAGCGCAATTGCTTTGTTTTCCCCTGAAACCATTAATACAATTTCTTTGCTCTTCATAATCGTACTAATCCCCATTGTAATCGCTTTTGTCGGTACCTCATCAATCGTATTAAAAAAGCGTGCATTTGCTTTTCTTGTGGATGATTGCAATTCAACGATATGTGTAGACGAATTGAACGACGTTCCTGGCTCATTAAATCCGATATGCCCGTTCATTCCTAGACCTAATATTTGTAGGTCAATCCCATCATGAGCTTGAATCGACTCCTCATATCGCATACATTCATCTTCAAGGTTTTTCGCTTTTCCATTTGGTATGTTCACTTGGTGATTAGGAATATCAATATAGTTAAACAGATGTTTATCCATGAAATATCTATAACTGTTTGGATCATTAGCAAGTAATCCTATATACTCATCTAAATTAAACGTATGTGTGTTAGAAAAAGAGATAGCACCCGCCTTGTACTGCTCTACCAACATTTCATATAAGCGAACCGGTGTGGATCCCGTTGCAAGTCCGAGCACAGGTGAAGATAATGTACTCATCTTCTGACAGATAATTGCGCACACCTCACGACTCATTGTTTCATAATCCTCGACCGTATATAATTCCATTTATAAATCCTCCTCGTAAAAAGCATATTCCACGAATTAACACCATTATTTTCTTTATTGCATGCATGTAAACTGGTCCTTTGATTATATGCACTACTTCATCTGCAACAATCACATAGACTCAACCAGATGATTTCAAAGTCATCCTACACTTAACCTATCATATAGTTTTATAGTTGTCTATACATTTGTACTTCTATACTTGTTTAGTGGTTTTTGGTAAAATCTAATCATCAGGTTAAACAAATGGAAAGAGGGATACTTTGTTAGATAAAAATTCACCACTTCCTATTTATTATCAGTTAGAAGAAGAAATTCGTAGCCTTATCGAAACAGGTAAATTAAAAACAGGAGATCTTTTACCTTCAGAAAGAGAATACTCTGAACAATATGGCATCAGTCGCATGACTGCAAGACAAGCAATAAACAACTTAGCAAACGAAGGATTATTAATTAGAGAGAAAGGAAAGGGTACTTTTGTTGCGGAAAAAAAGTTTGCTCAATCACTTAAAGGAATTACAAGCTTTAGTGAAGACGTAAAAGCACGTGGTTTAGTACCATCTTCCAAGATTATAAGTTTTGAAGAGGAACCAGCCGATCCCCTTGTTGCAGAAAAACTTTCTATTCAAACGAATGATCCAATATACAAAATATACCGGATACGATTGGCAAACAAAGAGCCATTAGCTTTAGAAACAACTTACACGCCTAAATCAATAGTTGGAAAACTAACAGAGCTAAATTTTATTGATTCATTTTATTCCTATATCGAGCAAACCTTAAATTTAAAAATAACTCATGGGGATCAGGAAATTGAGTCAGCCTTGGCTAATGAATCCGAAATAGATCTTTTAAAATTACAAGAAGGTGATCCAATCCTTTTAATACGACGTACGACGTTCTCGATGGAAACGCCATTTGAATATGTACGTACTGTCTATCGTGCAGATAAATACAAATATAAAATTCAAATGCCAAGGTAAAGTAATAATTATTGATGAGATAATATCGCGTTAGATTATCTAACACAATTAATGACATAAGGTTAGAAAGTTGATAATCTATGTATAGTACATCATCATTTTTCTCCGCTACTCCTTTCTAAGTGTAAAGTTGAAGAAGAATGCTTACCTTCTGTTAACAGGAAAACCCAAGAATCTTATTAGATTTCTTGGGTTTTTTCTTTGTTTATTGATTTTCTATTTCAATAGCCCACCCTTCCCCAATGAATTGTAAATATACTATATTAAGCGAACTTGAATTTTTTCTCTTATAATTGAATATAACTATCTTAAGAATTCTCATAAAACATTCCTTATCAACAGTTCAAACTGTCGATGAACTGGAAAGGAGATCGAGATGATGGAGGGAGATCAGCTTCCTTTTATATATGATGGTAAATTTAAGAACCTTTCAGAGAATCATATGTATTTTGAGGATGTATTCGCACATATTGTCCAATTTATGAAACAAGTACCAAATGCGAATTATCGTCTTATGGTTGGTACTGATTCACAAGTACACAAGTCAAGTACGACATTTGTTACAGGCGTGGTAATTCAACGGCGTGGAAAAGGTGCTTGGGCTTGTATCTTACCTGTAAGATTCAATAGAAAATTTCTAAATTTACATGAGAAAATTTCGATGGAGACAACGTTAACAGAACAAGTAGCGTTTTTATTCAACGATGATCGAAAAAACCAACTAATAGACATTGTGCTGCCTTATTTATATAGAGGAAGCTCCTTCAGTATGGAAGGTCATATAGATGTTGGTGTTGAAACACGATCGTTAACTCGTTTTCTCGCTAGTGAAATGATGGCAAGAATCGAATCAGTTGGTTTGGAGCCTGTGGTAAAACCTGAATCATTCGTTGCCTCTGCCTATGCAAATAAATACACCAAGAAGGGTCATCTGAAAATTGCTACATCTTAACTTTTTGGACATAAAGAAAACTGTAATACTTATGTGCAAGCATTACAGATTGTCAATTTTGCTATATTAAAATTCTATGTTGCTGTCTTTACTTGTTGTATTTTTTGCGACAATCTTATTAAAATATGCGACAGAGTAAAAGCTAAAATACTGCCTGCAACTAGCAAAAATACAGGTACGAAAAAGCAAAGCGCTATTACTAATCCAATAATAATAAAGCAGAGTATCGTATGAAAGATATAGCTAATCGATACAAATATTGAATTTTTAAGTATTTGTAAAATAGTTAGCTCGTAATGTACCATGATAAAAAAAAGATGAATCGATGTGAACAAATACAGCACAGTCATCAGGCTTAACAGATTAAATACAATTGCTTTTCCAGTAAATTCAACATAATGTAAAATATAAAAATCATATGCAATAATTAACGAAGCAATCGTCCACATAACACCAAGGATAAAACTTTTCTTGAAATTTGCTTTAAATTGTTGTACAAATAAAGAGAATAATCCAGCGTCAATTCCTTCAAATGCCCATTTTCTAGCAACACCAAATAAAGCAGCAGTGGCTGGGAAAATAGTAACAATTGGAATACAACAAATGAACCACATCACATTTAATAATAGAAAATGTGTGAATATATCTAATATACGAAAAAACATATTTCCTGATTTATTCATAAGATTACCCTCTTGTATTTGACATATAATTATTATCTATCCTGCATGATTCTCTTAAAACTAATTCAGGATCCACCATAACTGCGTTTGGTTCCGTATTTTTGCTAATTAAATCATGCAACATATGTGCCGCTAGTTTCCCCATTTTATCCTTATCTTGCTTAATTGTAGCAAGTGGGGGATCGCTGTATCTGCATGCTTCAATGTCATCACAGCCTATTAGCTTTATATCCTGCGGAACTCGTAAACCAACCTCTTTTATAGCCTTTAGAGCACCTAGAGCCATCATATCTGAGGCAGCATACACAGCTTGTGGATAAGGACGATGTGCAAGAATTTGTTTCATCGCGTAATAACCTGAATCTTCAAAGTAATCCCCATGTTTGATCCATTCACCACGAGTAGACATACCGAAATTATTCATATAGTCAACGAAACTTTCTTTACGAATATTAGATATCACAGAATCGGATGGACCACCGATAAAGGCAACATCTTTGATGGAATGTAAGTATAGATGTTCCACAACTTTAGCAGAACTCTTACGATTATCCGTAGTCACATAAGTAGACTTGGGTCCCTTTAGTTCAATGTCTACACCGACACAAGGAACTGTACTTTGATCCAATTCGTAAATTGCCTCTTCAATGTTTTCACCAGCAATAATTAAGCAACCATCTAATTGAAAATGTTTGCATCGCTTTAGATAGTCTTCTTTATCATTACTAAATTGATTATTAGAGAACACTAAAATATCATAACCTAACCTTCCAACCGAAATCTTAAAAGTATTAATAACTTGGTTAAAAAAAGGGTGATTGAATTCTGCATTTACTTTCCCGGCATAAATTAACCCAATAAGATGTGATCTTTTTGTAGCCAACGATTTTGCAGAGAAACTAGGCTGATATCCTGTTTCTTCTATTATTTTCAATACTTTCTTGACTGTTTTGGGGCTGATATTACCAGTATTATTAATTACTTTCGATACGGTACCTGGTGAAACACCTGCCATCCTTGCAATGTCCTTTATCGTAAGCCTCATTTAAATCCCTCTGTTTTTTTAGTATACAAATACTCTAACTTTTTACCGCACCCTCTGTTAAGCTTGAAATAAACAATCTATTTAATAATAGGAATATAATGATTAACGGGACAGTTGCCCAGAAAGTTCCAGACAGTATCATACCGTTATCACGAACATAGTTATCAATTAGTCCACGTAAAGCAACCTGAATGGTGTATGAAGACTCGTCTCTTAAAACTACTAACGGCCATAGGAAATCATTCCAAATGTACATGAACTTAATTATCGCAAGCGTAGCGAAAGCTGGAATAATAACTGGCACTGCTATATTCCAGTATACTCTAAAGTTAGAGCAACCATCAATTTTAGCAGCTTCTACAAGTTCTTTCGGTACGTTACTACTAATATACTGTCTCATCCAGAAGATACCGAAAGCGTCGATCAATCCAGGAACAATAATTGCTTTTAAATCACTTAACCAATCCAATTTTGTGATAATAATATATTGTGGGATTAGCCCAAGTTGTGGTGGAATCATCATTGTAACTAAGATAAATACAAACAAGAAGTTTTTACCTTTAAATTCAAATTTAGCAAATGCAAATCCTGCTAATGAACAAAGGAATAATACTCCAAGAGTTGCAACAGTTGATACAATTACCGAATTCCATATAGCTCCAAAGAAATCTATTGCATTTAATACGTTTTGAAAGTTTGTTACTAGTTCACCACCTGGTATCATTGCAGGCGGCACTTTGTTAATGGCACTGTTATGGTTGGTTGCCATAACAAACATCCAATAAAGCGGAAAAATGGATAAGAAGGAGCCAACGGTAAGTAATAGGTAAACAAACGCTTTTGATAAAGAAAATTTATTTTTAGTTACAGTTTTTTCACTCATTTGCTTTCTCCTCCTTATCTTCCAAGCCTATTTGCAAGTAAAACGTTAAATCCAGATATGATTATGATGATGATAAATAAAATTATCGCAGCTGCGGACGCTGGACCAAATGCAAGGTTTGAAAATGCTTCACGATATAGATAAAGCACAACCGTAATACCTTCTTCTCTGTACGTACGACCAAGGAAAATTAACGGTTCAGTAAACAGTTGGAGTGCTCCAATTGTAGAAGTGAACACGGTTAAAATAATGATTGGACGCAACATTGGAATCGTGATGTACTGTATTTTTTGTCTAACGGTTGCACCATCGATTACTGCTGCTTCATACAATTCATTTGGAATAGCTTGCAAACCTGCCAAATAAATTATTGTGTTATAACCAACCCAACGCCAGAATACCATGGTTGAGATAGCAATTTTTACGCCCCACCAGTTCGTACTCCACGCAACAGGATCTACACCAAACAAACCAACGATCACGTTAATTAATCCAAAATCCTGGCTATTAAACATAACTCCAAATACGATTGCAACCGCAACAGTAGAAGTTACGTAAGGCATGAATATAGAAACACGAAATATTGTTTTAAATTTAATCAATGCTGAGTTTAATGCATAAGCTAATATAATACCTACTATTAACTGTGGAATTGTACCTAACACCCACATGATTAAAGTATTAGTCAATGAGGTCCAAAACATAGGATCTGTTAGTATCCACTCAAAGTTTTGTAATCCAACATACTCCATTTCACCGAGTCCATTCCATTTTTGAAAGCCTAAATAAAAGCTAAAAAGAATTGGGAAAAGGCCGAAGATACCAAACAAAATAAAAAATGGAGCGATATAGATATAACCGGAGATAGCTTCTTTTGTTTTCTCACTTAAGGATGACTTTTTTGGAGCTTGCTGGACTTCAAGGTTTGTTTGTACCATTTTTTTCTCTCCTTCCAATTGATTTCAAACGGTCTATGGATCTCTCCATAGACCGTTTGAACATCATCCTTACTGTCTTTCTAATTGAGATTCAATACGTTCAATTGCTGCATCCCATTCTTCTTGTGGGTCTGCACCTTCAACAGCAACGTTCGTAAGCGCTGTATTTATTTCAGTATCTACGATTGAGTAGTTAATTCCCAAGTATACAGGTACAACACTTTTTGCTGCTTCAGCAAAGATTTTTGCAGTTGGCGCACCATTGAAATATTCATCAGTAGCTGCCAAGAACTCTTCATTTTCATACACATCTGGTGTAGAAGGGAACAATCCTGCAATCGTAAATGATCTCAATTGTTGTTCTGGAGCTGTTAACCAAGAAATGAAATCATATGCTTCTTGTGGATGCTCAGACTCAGCAGGAATCGTTAAGAATGATCCACCCCAGTTACCAGCACCTTCAGGAATTTGAGTTACATCCCATAAACCGCTAGCATCTGGTGCATTACTTCTAACGTTATTTACCATCCAACCCGGTGCTCCTGGCATTGCCGCATAGCTACCTTCAGCCATTGCAGTACCCCATTCAGGAGTCCAAAGTGCATTTTGTCCGATTAAACCTTCTTGAATCATTTTAGTAGTATAATCATATGCTTCTTTTACATTTTCTTCTGCAACAAGTTCATCATCTTCATTGAAATATTGAACTGGCTGTTGGTCACGAAGTGCATTGAATACCATTTGTGGAGCATCTGTAATTGGTTTGTCAGTTTCTGCTTTTATCGTTTTAGCTGCTTCATAGAAATCATCCCAAGTGCTAATTTCTTCTGCAAGTGCAGCGCGGTCCGTTGGTAAACCAGCCGCTTCCATTACATCTGTACGATAGAACATTGTAGTTGGCCCGATATCAGTAGGGAAACCTAATTGGAATGAACCATCTACGCTTTGTGCTTGTTGCCATTTCCAGTCAAGGTAGTTACCAGATAAATCGCCAGCACCATAATCATTTAAGTTATAGAACTGATCTTGTGCTTGTTTAAATTTCTCAATTTGACTAACTTCAATCAGTGCAATATCTGGAGCACCGCTACCTGCTGAGATAGAAGTGAACAAGTTACTAAGAACGTCGTTCATTTCACCTTCACTTAATGTTATCTTCACATTTGGATGCGCATCTTGGTATTCATCAATCAATTCTTGATATCCAGTACTACCATATGCTTGGAAGCTTAATTCTACTGTTTCACCACTGTCACTAGCACCATTGTTATCGTTTGCATTTGAATTAGAGTTTGTGTTTCCCTCTGATTCCTCGCCATCGCCACCACTACAAGCTGCAACCGTTAACATTACTAATGAAAGAACTACTAATAATAACCACTTCTTCATCTTTACTTACCCCCATTTTGAGTATTATAAAATTTTTACTACTAAACTAGTAACCTATTTCATTTCCCTACACTTTTCCCTGCTCTGGGAAAGTGTTGAAAAAGTATTTGCCTAGGTTACCTTAGGAATCCAGCCTCGCACGGAAAGCGGTTTCCTAATTGATTAAAAAAAGATAGCGAAAACTTCCATGCCACGCGCTGTAATCGCTTTCTTATTAGAGTATATTACATAGTTATTACAATATCAACTCTTTTTTTATCAAAACACTAAATAAATTATCTTTACTAAGAAATCGGTTTCCCGATGTTTTTTGACCTTATAAGACTGTCTGTTTCTCTCTACTGGCCTCTCTATAACCCGTATCCAAATGGATATAATGGGGTAGATTGGTCCTCATCATTTACTTGCTTCATATTTTTCGGCCACGAATACGATAGTTTCCCTGAAAACTGATAATCTCCAAATAATACATCAGCAATTCCAGCGCCCTCAGTCCCTGGTAACCATGAAGCAACAAATGCATCCCAATCTTTCACTAAATCTGTGACAATCATCGGCCTACCGGATAGTAAAATGACAACCATTGGGATACCGGTTTCTTTCACCTCATTGAGTAAGGTAATATCTTCTTGGCTTAATTGTAGATGATCTACATCTCCTTCGTATTCTGCATATGGCTCTTCCCCAACAACGACAATTGCTGCGTCATTATTTTGTAAATCTGTACCTTCTTCACTAAAACTGATCGTTGCTTCATTACCCGCAACTTCTCTTATTCCTTCAATAATCGTAGTTCCTTGTGTCAAATCCGGATCTGGTTTCCCTTGCCATTCAAGCGTCCAGCCACCAGATTGAATCCCGATATTATCTGCTTTTCTACCAACAACTATGATGTTTCCTTGCTTTGATAAAGGAAGTATATTATTTTCATTTTTAAGCAGTACTTGTGATTTTCTAACAGCTTCACGAGCAAGTTTCCGGTGCTCAACCGTACCTACTCCTTTTTCCACTAAAGTTCTATCTGCCAAAGGTTGTTCAAACAGTCCGTTTTCCATCTTTAATCGTAAAATTCTTGTAACTGCATCATCAATTCTTGCTAATGATACCTCATCATTTTCTACTAGCTTCTTCGTTGTATCTAAAAACTTTTTCCAATCGTTCGGAATCATAAATAAATCGATACCTGCATGAATGCTCTGTTTAATTGATGCTTCAAAATCATCAGGTACCACTTGTTGTGGACCATTATAGTCTGAAATTACGACACCTTGAAAACCGATTTCCTGCTTTAATACTTCTGTAATCAGATGGTAATCACCATGTGTCTTACGTCCATTAATACTGCTATATGTAACCATAACAGTTCGTGCGCCTGCTTCAATCGCCTGTTCAAATGGAGCAATATATTGCTGTAATTGTTGCTCACTAAATTCAGACACATCCCCCTGGTCAATACCGTCTTTTGTTAATCCATCACCAACAAAATGTTTAATAGATGCGGCCACCTTTGTTCCTTTTAGAAAAGTGTCAGCTTCTGGTGATCCTTGCAAACCTTCTACGAGAGCGGTACCTAGTTTGCCTACCATTTCTGGATTTTCACTATATCCTTCATAAGTTCTACCCCATCTGACGTTTTGTGGTACACATAAACAAGGAGCAAACGTATAGCTTATTCCAGTTGCTCGTACTTCCTCAGCTGTCGCACTGCCAATTTGTTTCATAAGATCTACATCGTTGGCAGCGCCAAGACCAATATTATGTGGGAAAATTGTAGCATCTTTAACGTTATTATGGCCATGGACTGCATCAACTCCATATATAATCGGAATTCCTAGTCGTGTAGCTAGTGCCCCTTGTTGGAATTCATCCACCATATCAGCCCATCCTTCAGGCGTGTTGTTACTTGGAACAGAACCACCCCCACTCAATATCGAACCTATGCCATACCGCTTTACATCCTTAGGAGTAACAGCCGTACGCTCCGGTTGGATCATCTGCCCAATCTTCTCTTCTAATGTCATTCTCGATATTAAATCTGACACCCTTTCTTCAATCGATAAAGCGTTGTCTTTGTATGAGAGTTTATCTGATGTATTAATATTACTTTCAACTTTTTCTTTTTTGATAGGATTGTCCCAAAAAATAAAGACAGTCACCAATGTTGTGATAACAATTACACTTGCTAAAAATATCATTCTACTTTTCATGCACATCCTCCATCAAATGTAATCACGTATTTTTAAATACTTATCATGTAACTTACGAACAGACTTTACAAGGTGCTAAGAAAATTAAGCCTAGCTTAGTCAACTTCATACTACTGATTTGTAGCTAGCTGAATAAGGCAATTATGAAATTGACTCAGCTAATAAAATTATTCATTTTTACATTAACACACATGTCAATCAATCTCACTTCCATTCGTGTTTCTGAAGTCATATAAACGTCTTGACAGTAAGAAACTCCCCCCTAAAATAACAGACTATCCTTAATCTGTCACAAACATAGGAGGAGCATATTGATTGGTTAACTGCTTATTGTTTGTATTACTGCTAGTAAATTTTACGTATCATGATTTTCCAATTATACCCTGTTCCAATCTTGTTTATATTGGCAAACGACCCTTGGTTTATAGCTACTGCAATGTTGTCTAGGGAATTGATGTACAAAAGGGGTTCACCTATAGATATCGCAGCAAATGATTTTCCAAATATTATCGTGTTTTCATACACTGGTTTCGTTTCGTGTTGAATGATGATTTCACATGTATCCCCATATTCTACATCTAATTTATTAAACAACTCACGACTAACATTCGTCCACAGATTACCGAAACGAACGTCTAAAATGTCAATGATTCCTGCAATTTGATTAGCGTCTAAGTATGCTTCATAAAATGGTAAATCCACAATCGTATCAAGAGAAAGTTCATCACCAACTTGTTCATAGTTAATAATTCCTGCTGCCAGTCTCGCCCCTGTATAAGCATATACATCACGACCATGAAATGTATGAGACGCACCAGATTTTGGGAGGCGATTCACATTTTCATCAATTGTACGTACTTTTTTAATCCCAATTTTTTTATTTATATGTGTGAGCGTACCATTATCTGGGGTTACGATGAACTGATTCGTTTCCGTTTGAACTACTACACTATTACGATTCGTACCCACACCAGGATCAACAACGGAGACAAAAACCGTTCCCTCCGGCCAATACATCATCGTTTGTAATAAACGATAAGATGCTTCCCAAATATTGTATGGGGGAATATCGTGCGTTATATCAAATATCGGTATAGTCCCATCAACAGAATTGGCTACACCATACATTGCACTAACTGCTCCATCGCTTAATCCAAAATCTGATTGCAATACTAATGCATGCTTCATTAAGCGTACTCCCCTTTACATCTAGTTATTGTATAATATGTCACTACATCTAGTAGTCATTCGGTTTGACACTCCCATAGCTAAAGCAATGGGATTCTAAAGTGCTATCGCGTTCGCAGTCCGTTTCTGGTTTGAACTAGCCTTTGGTTAAGAGGTGTGTCATCACCTCGTCCTGTTTCGTTCTATACACTTTTGGTGTATATGTACCTAACAGGCGGTGTTGCTATTACCACAACACTAGGTCTTAGG